>DAOKZM010000104.1:3744-9204 GCA_035325665.1 Thermomicrobiales bacterium
GGATGCACAGCGTCTGTATGCCAACCAGGAGGCGGTGAGGCTGCTGGGCCGTGCCATCGAGATGCTGCGACGGCTGCCGGACACCACCGAACGCCAGCAGCGCGAGCTTGCGTTCCTCACCGCGCTCCCTGCTCCGCTGGTCGCCATCGAGGGGTACAGGTCGGCGCGGCTGCGCGACGCGCACCAGCGCGCCGAAGCGCTGGCCGCCGAGCTCGGCGTCGTGCCGGCGCCGCCGCTGCTGCGCTCGCTGGCGATGGCGGGCCTTTCGGCCGGCGACTTCGACGGCGCTCGCGCAGCAGGCGAGCGCCTGTGTCGCTGGGGCGAGCGGGATGGGGACGACATCGTCGTCGTCCAGAGCGGGTACGTGCTGGGCATCGCTGCGTTCTGGATGGGTGATCTCGACGCGGCCCGCCGCAGTTTCGAGATGGCCCTCGCTCGATATCGACCTGCCCAGCGTCACGATCATCTGCTGGGCTACGGGCACGACCCGGAAATCGCCGTGCGGATGCGCCTCGGGTTGACCCTCTGGTTCCTCGGCGACCCGGACGCCGCCGTCCGCGAACGCGACCGGGCGCTGGCCCTCGCCGACGCGATTGGGCACCCGTACAGCGCCGCGGTGACGCGCGTGTTCGCGGCGATGCTAGCGCTTGAGATGCGCGACCCCGAGCGCGTGCGCCTGTACGCGCGTCACCTGTGGGACGCCGACGTCGTCCGGGACGCCTGGCATTTGCAGGTCATGGCGGAGGCGTACCGTGGATACCTCGATGCGCTGGCGGGGGATGGCGACGCAGGCATCGACCGCATCCAGCGAGCTTTCGACGATCCCCGCGGCACGGAACCCGAAGCGCCCGGAGCGGACGCTATCGTCTCGCGCGTGCTCCTCGAGACCTGCCGGGTGGCCGGCGATGCGCGACGCGGGCTCGCTGCCGTCGAGAGCGCGCTCGCGGCGTCGGATCCCGCGCAGCTATGGCAGGCCGAGGTGCTGCGTCTGCGAGCCGAGTTCATGTCGGCCCTCGGTCATCCGGCCGCGGATGTTGAGTCGGGTTTCGAGGCAGCGGCCGTGCTCGCCGGCCAGCAGGGGGCGCTGATGCTAGAGCTCCGTGCCGTGACGAGTCTCCTCCGCTGGCAGCGACAGCGTCCCGACCATCCGGGTTCGACCGACGACACCCGCACCCGGCTCGCCGCCATCGTCGCGCGGCTCCCAAAGGGCCGCGACCTCCCGGATGTCCAGGAGGCGATCGCGCTCCTCGGCGCAGCCGGCGCCTGACCCCCGTCACAACGGAACGCTGATTGGAACGCTCCAGGAACGTTGCCCTCCCTATCGTCACTGCACGCCACGCACCGGCGTGGTCTGGATCGACGAGGAGGACAAGATGGTTGACACGATGCGAACACAGCCGGCGCGAGGATCGGCGGAGCGTCAGGCGAGGCTCTGGAGCCGGGCGGCGAGCGACTGGTCCGAGCGGGCCGAGGTGTTGATGCACGCACTCTACGGCGCCGTGCTCGATCGGCTTGGCGTCGGAAACGGCGTCTCGATGCTCGACGTCGGCTGCGGAGCGGGCGTAGCCGCGTCGATCGCAGTCTCACGCGGCACGAGCGTCAGTGGCCTGGACGCGACGCCCGCGCTGATCGCGCTCGCCCGGGAGCGGGCGCCGGCGGCGGAGTTCCAGGTCGGCGAGATGGAACAGCTCCCCTACCCGGATGGCACATTCGACGTGGTGACCAGCTTCAATGCGTTCCAGTACGCCGCCGAGCCGGTTAACGCCTTGGCCGAGGCGCGCCGGGTAACGCGGCCGGGTGGCCGGGTAGCGATGGTCACCTGGGGTCGGCCCGACCGCGTCCAGATGGCGGCGGTGATGCGAGCTGTCGGCGCGTTGCTGCCGCCGCCACCGCCCGGCGCACCCGGGCCGTTCGCCCTCTCCGAGCCCGGGGCGCTGGCGGATCTGGCCCGCCGGGCGGGGTTAGAGCCTCGTGAAGAGGGTTCGCATCTGGATCGCTGGGAACTGGCGAGCCTCGCCGATGCGGTTCGCACGACCACCTCGGCCGGAGTCATGACCCCCGCGATCGATCTGGTCGGCGAGGACCGGGTGAGGGCGGCGGTCGGCGCCGCGCTCGCGCCGTTCCAGACCGCGAACGGCAGTGTCGCGCTGCACAACGAGTTCGTCTTTCTGATCGCCGAGGCGTGAGCTGGCGGGACGTCCGTCACGACCTGAACGTGAACGAGAAGAGGAGCGTGCCCAGTGTATGACACTATCGTTGTCGGCGCCCGCTGCGCCGGTTCGCCGACTGCAATGCTCCTGGCTCGCAAGGGCTACCGCGTGCTGCTCGTGGACAAGGCTACCTTCCCGAGCGATACGCTCTCGGTCCACTACATCCACCAGGCGGGCGTCGCGCGGCTGGCGCGGTGGGGGCTGCTCGACAGCGTCGCCGCGACGGGCTGCCCGCCCCCGGCCTTTTTGCGCGGGCTGGTGCTCCCCCGCCGGTCGAGGGGATTGCGACCGGTTACGCGCCGCGCCGCACGGTCCTCGACCAGATCCTCGTCTCGGCGGCGGTCGCCGCCGGAGTCGAGCTGCGCGAGCAGTTCTCGGTCAAGGAGCTCGTGTTCGAGGACGGGCGCGTCGTCGGGATCCGCGGGCGGACCAGGGGCGGCGCGCTGGTGACCGAGCGGGCGCGTCTCGTGGTCGGCGCCGACGGGCTGCATTCGGTCGTCGCGCGGGCGGTCCAGGCCCCCGCTTATGAGACCGTCCCGACGCGAACCTGCGCCTACTACGCGTACTGGAGCGATGTGCCCATCACTGGCGTCGAGCTCTACGCGCGGCCCGAGCGGTTCATCGTCGCCGCGCCGACGAACGACGGCCAGGCGTTCGTCATCGTCTACTGGCCGGTGGCGGCATTCCATGAGGTGCGCGCGGATATCGAGGGGCAGTTCGACCGCGCGCTCGACCTGGTCCCCGAGCTGGCCGAGCGCGTGCGAGCCGGGGCGCGCGTCGAGCGCTTCCGCGGCACGGCCGACCTGCCCGGCTACGTCCGCAAGCCGTACGGCCCGGGCTGGGCACTGGTCGGCGATGCTGGCTACCACAAGGACCCCATCACCGCGCAGGGAATCACCGACGCCTTCCGCGACGCCGATCTGCTGGCGGGGGCCATCGACGAGGGCTTCTGGGTGCGGCAGGCCCGCGAGGACGCCCTGGCAGAGTACGAGCGCCAGCGCAATGCCGCTGCGATGCCGATCTACCAGATGACCTGCGACATGGCGACGCTCCAGCCGCCACCGCCCGACCAGCAGCAATTGATGGCCGCGCTGCGGCACGACCAGGAACAGACCGACCGGTTCTTCGGCACGCTGGCCGGGACAGTCTCACTCGCCGATTTCTACGCGCCCGACAACGTCGCCCGGATCATCGGCGCGGGCGACCGGGTGCAGATCGCATGACTTGCCGATCCTCACATAGATAGAGAGTCTTCCGATGCAACCGAACATTCAATCCCTGACCCTTCTCGAAGACCCGGTCGCCAGCGAGCTCCTCGCCTCGCCCCTGCCGCTCCGGGTGGCCTATGCCGCACTCGACGGCACGCCGCGGCTGGTATCGGTGCTCTTCCACTGGACCGGCTCCGAGGTGGTGTTCAGCTCGTGGCCGGACGACCCGAAGGTCGCGGCGTTGCAGGCGAATCCCGCGGTGGCGCTCTCGATCGAGACCGACCGCTTTCCGTTCAAGGTGCTGTCGATGCGCGGGACCGCGACGGTCGAGGTGGTGGAGGGGGTCGCGCCCGAGATGCTGCCGACCTTCTCGCGCTACTTCGGGCCGGACGAGGGCGCGGCCTGGACCGAGCGCAACCGCCTGATGGACCCGCGCTCGGCGCGGATCGCGGTGCGGCCGACCTGGGCGAACGTGCTCGACTTCGAGACGCGCTTTCCGAGCGGGATGACGAGGCGGATGCGAGCCATGGCCAGGCCCGGCCGAGCCTAAGCCGGCCTGCGGTAGACTGACGGCTCTAGACGGTCGACGCGTGCTTCCCAGGGCGCACATGGCGACGCTCCCGTGAGAGACAGGACCGCCGATGCAGCCCATCTCAGGCCTTCGGTCGTGGCTCTCACGCCTGCATGTTCATTCGGTCGAGTGGCTGCGGGCCGCCAACCCGACAAGCCGCCTGGACAACCGTCGCTACTTGCGGGAGCATCCTCCGCAGCTGCCGGTTCCGCCAGCGGATCTACTGGTGCGTGTGGCCGGATCGCCGGACGTCCGGTGGTTCCTCGAAGGGGGCGCGCTGGCGCTCTCGAACGTTACCGACGCGCTCGGCCGGCAGGGGATCGCGCCGGACGACCTCAGCGCGATCCTCGACTTCGGTTGCGGCTGCGGGCGGGTGGCGCGGCACTGGCCGGCGGTGTCGGGCGCAGCGGTGACTGGCGTCGATTACAACCCGGAGCTGATCGCCTGGTGCCGGCGCAATCTGCCGTTCGGCGCGTTCGAGGTGAACCACCTCGCGCCGCCGCTGCCTTTCCCCGACGGCTCCTTCGACCTTGCCTACGCGCTGTCGGTCTTCACCCACCTGCCGGAGGCGCTACAGGACGCCTGGCTCGACGAGCTCACTCGGATGCTGCGCCCCGGCGGCCACCTGCTGTTGACGCTCCACGGCGAGCACTACCGCCCGGATCTGACCGACGCCGAGCAGGCGGGGTTCGACCGGGGCGAGCTGGTCGTGCGCCACGCGACGATGGCCGGGACAAGCCGCTGCACGACCTTCCATCCGCCGGAGTACGTCCGCACGCGGATGCAGCGCGGCTTGGCGCTCGTCGAGCACATCCCCGAGGGCGCGGCCGGCAACCCGTTCCAGGACCTTGTCCTGCTCCGCAAGCCCTGACCTCAGCCGGCGACCGTCAGCTCCAGGAAGTCAGCGACGCCCAGCAGCCGGAGCGGCACACGGACCGGCGTCGGGACCGCGCGGCGCGACTCGTCGCGAACTAGCCGCGGCTCCGTCAGTGCGAGCTCGTGGCGACGGGTCACCAGCCGGCAGCCGCTGTCCGCCAGCACGTTGCGCACCCACTCCGACTCGCGTCCGTAGGTCAGCGCGATCGAGATGCAGTCGCCGTGCCGAAAGACGTTCACTGGCGTCTCGTACTCGCGCCCGCTCCGCCGGCCGCGGTGGACGACCACGCCGAACCCCGGCATGCGCGGCGCGAGCCGCAACATCACCCGGTTCAGCCCGATCCGGTTCGCGCGGGCCAACCAGCGGGGTGCGGGCATCGGGTGCCTCCGATCGATGTCGCGCTATACTCGCGACAGGCGCGAGGAGATCGACGTGAAGGAAGAACAGCCGACATCTACAACGGTCGTTCCTCGTTGGGTCATTGAGGCGCCAATCCTGGCACCACCGTCGCAGGACGATCTCGATCGCCTTCGAGCGCACGCCGAGCGTGTCCGAAGACAGCGTGACCGCATCGGCCCCATCGGTATCGCAAGC
>DAOKZM010000105.1:0-2164 GCA_035325665.1 Thermomicrobiales bacterium
CCTGAACTCCTGCGATGGCGCCCAGGGGAGTAAGGCCGACGTCTTCTCCAGCACCGCCGCGACGCTCATCCGCTGCGGCATACCGGCCGTCCTGGCGATGCAGCACGAGATCAGCGATGACGCTGCGATCGAGTTCGCCCGCACGTTCTACGACGCCATCGGTGATGGCGCGCCGATCGATTCCGCGGTGGCCGACGCGCGCCTCGCGATCTCGATCGGCCTGCGCGGCTCGGTCGAGTGGGGGACGCCCGTCCTGCACATGCGCGCGCCGGACGGCGTCCTCTTCCGCGTCGAGCGGCCGTCCGGGTCGACCCCGCCGCCGGAGTCGCCCGCAGAGCCAGTCCAGTTGCGCGAGCCGCTCGTGCCCAGCACCCCGTCGCCGGAACCGCTGGCCGACCCGGTCCCGCCGGTAACTCTCATGCCGCAGACGACGCCGGTCCCGCCCGACCCCACGAAGCGAGAGCTCGCGGCCTTCTATCTGGCGCACGTCCGCGGGCGACTGCAGCAGGCGGGCTTCGCGATCCAGGAGCGGGTGGTCTCCGGCGGCTATGAGTTCGACTGCGTCGCCCGCGCCGCCAGTGTGGGTCCGCTCAACGCCAGGGTCGGGGCGCGGGAGACGGTCGTGATCCTGGAGCGGTTCGGGACAGTCAACCCGGTCTCGCTCGGCGCGTTTGCCAGGGTAGCTGCTGCCTGGGCCGAGACGACGCGCGTCTCCGGCTCGTTCGGGACGCTCTTCTGCGCGCCGGTAGCGGTGGTCGATTCGATCGACCAGGACGCGGCCCCGGCGATCGTCAACGACAAGCCGATCGTCTTCCGCCGGCTTCCGGCGGCGAACCTCGTGTTGCCGGTGGTCTACGACCTCGGCACGCAGTCGTTCTACAGCCCGATCGGGACAACGGCGCTGGACTCGGTGATCTGGCCCGGGTTCCGCAAGATGGTCCAGAACCTGTTGCTGCTCCCGCCCAGACCGACCGACCTGCCGCCGGCCGGCATGCAGCCGGCCGCGCGGCCGCTCATCCAGCCGCTGCTCGGACGCCCGTCTCTACAGCCGCCGCCCGATCTGCCCGAAGAGCGGAAGCCACCGCCCAAGCCACCCGACCTGCCGCCGTAGATGGTCGCGCAACCTGCGTCTTGCCGCATGCCGGGCCGCCTGTCGCATCGCATCAGGACATCCAGGAAAGGACGGCACACATGGACTTCAAGGAAGCAGACCGCCAGTATGAGGATCTGAGGCAGCAGTACGAGGCCGGCACGATCACCGTCGAGGAGTTCGACGAGCGCCTCCGTGACCTGGCGGTGCTCGACGACCAGAACCGCTGGTGGGCCAAGTCGCGTGACACCGGGCAGTGGAGCTACCACGACGGCACGACGTGGATCGCGGGAGATCCATATGGAGATCCACGGAAGGAACGCGAGCCCATCCCACAGGATCCGTCTGACCGCGAGATACCGGTGCAGACGTTCGCTGGGACCGGGGCGGCGACGGCCAGCCCGCAACGGTCGGTGAGCCAGGGGACGGCGATCGCGCTGTACGCGCTCGCGGTCGTGATCCCGATCGCTGGGGCAGTGCTCTGGTTCATGTACCGCAATAACGAGGCGCCCGGCGACCGGGCGATGGCCAAGCACTTCGGAATCATCGCGATCGTCATGTTCGCCATCTACTGGTACTGGTCGATGCAGGGAATGGCGTAAGTAGCCGGTGTTCGCTGGCGCCTATGGCGTGGGGGGCGAGCAGCTCCCCCGCGTGCTCCATCTCTCGATCGCGCGATTTCGCGCCGAGCTACCGCGTGCTGGCGAGCCACTGGAGCTCCTGGTCACCATCCACGAGGAGGGGACCGGGATCAGCTGGCAGCAGAACGTGGTCGTTGAGCCAGCGCGGGAGCAGGCCCTGCTCGACGCGACGGCCGAGCTGCACGAGTGCTCGCTTCACTGGGCGACCGCGCTCGACCGGGCCGTCGCCGTCGCGACGCGGCTCGGTGAGGATCTCTACAACACGTTCGTCGGCGCGGATGGCACGGCCTTCCTCGAAACGTTCGCCCCGACCGCGATCCTGCTCGACGCCGACGAGACGATCCTCAACCTGCCGTGGGAGTTGCTCGGCCCGGCCGGCAGGATCTACGCCCAGGACACGCCGTTCGGCCGGCTGGTGACGACCCGCACCGTC
>DAOKZM010000105.1:2174-9201 GCA_035325665.1 Thermomicrobiales bacterium
GGACGCGCGAGTCCGGTTTCTGGTCGTCGCGAACCCGACCGGCGACCTGGCCGCGGCTGCGGACGAGGTCGCGGCGATCCAGGCGCTGGAGGGCCAGCGCGGGTCGATCAGCATCGAGGTGACGGTGCTGGCCGGCGCGGAGGCCACCCGGGCGCGGACGCGCGACCTGCTGGCATCCGGCGACCTCGACGTCCTGCACTTCTCGGGGCACGCCGCGCTGGATACCGAACGACCCGGCGCCAGCGCGATCCAGCTGGCGGACGGCCTGCTCACCGCCGACGACATCCTGCGCATCCCCTGGCCGAAGCCGCCCGGCTTCGTCTTCGGCAGCGCCTGCGAGTCGGGCGGGTCGGCGGCCGGCCGGCGCCTGCTGTCCGCCGACCGGCAGGCCAACGGCCTTGCCGGCGCGTTCCTGAGCGCTGGCGTGTACGCCTACGCCGGCTTCTTCTGGCCGGTCACCGACGAAGGGGCGGCGCTGTTCACCCGCACCTTCTATGAGGCGCTGTTCGGGCTGGAGAACGTCGGTCTGGCCTTTCAGGCCGCGCGGCAGGCGGCCGTGCGCGACCTCGGCGCATTCGGCGATCTCGCCGGCTACGGAGCGGTGCTCTACGGCGATGCCGCGTCGAAGCACCGGCGCGACACCTACTCCGCGCGATAGCGCAGCTGACAGGAGACAAGCGTCATGGCAAAGGGAGTCTCACTCCACATCGGACTCAATCAGGTGGACCCGAACCACTATCGCGACCAATACGGCCGGCCGTGGAGCGGCGATCTCATCGCCTGCGAGAACGACGCGCGCGACATGCAGGCCATCGCCGAGGCGCAGGGATTCAGCCCGACGATGCTGCTGACGGCCGACGCGACGGTCGAGCACGTCCTCGGCGCGCTCGAGCAGGCCAGCGGCGAGCTCGCGGCCGGCGATGTCCTGTTCGTGACCTACTCGGGGCACGGCGGGCAGGTGCGCGACCTCCACGACGAGGAGCCCGACCACCGCGATGAGACCTGGTGATTGTTCGACCGGCAACTAGTAGACGACGAGCTCTACGCTGCCTGGGGCAAGTTCCAGCCCGGCGTCCGGATCCTGGTGCTGTCGGACAGCTGCCATAGCGGCACCGTCACCAGAGTCATCGAACGTGAGCGGGACCAACTGATGCAGGCGCTGGAGAGCGGCGCGCTGCCTCGCCCGCGCGGGCTACCGCTCGGCGTCATCGCCGGGACCTACGTTGGCCATCGCGAGACCTACGACCACATCCAGGACGTCTACCCGACCGGTGAAACGGTTGAGGTCCCGGCCAGCATCCTGCTGATATCAGGCTGCCAGGACAACCAGACCTCGATGGACGGGGCGTTTAACGGCGCCTTCACCGGCGCGCTGCTCGACACCTGGGATCGCGGCGCTTTCGAGGGGGACTACCGGAGCTTTCACGAGGCGATTCGCGAGCGACTGCCGGAGACGCAGCAGCCGAACTACTTCGTCACCGGCGCGCCCGACCTCGCGTTCGAAGGTGAGCGCCCATTCACCATCGACTGAGCGACCACACGACTGGATGGAGTCGATCATGCCGCATCCGTTCGATCCCGGCTACGCGCAGCCGCCGTTCGACTCGCTCTGCCGGGAGTACCCCGGCGCGGACATCTATCCGCCGGAGGACTTCAGGGTCGAGTGGGGGCCGATCTTCCACCGCGGGCGGCTGGACGGCTCGGCGCGGGTCCTGGTGATCGGCCAGGACCCCGGCGCCCACGAGTGCATTGCCCGTCGGATCCTGGTCGGCGAGGCGGGGCAGCGCGTGCAGGGCTTCCTGGCGCGGCTGGGGGTCACGACGAGCTACGTCATGCTCAACGCCTTCGTCTACCCGGTCTACGGGCAATCCGGCGGCAACCGGCACATCGGAGACGAGGCGATCGCCGCCTACCGCAATCGCTGGCTCGACGCCGTGCTGGTCGATTCGCGGGTCGAGGCGGTTGTCACCTTCGGCCAGCTGGCCGATCGCGCCTGGCGGCAGTGGAAGCAGACCCCGGCCGGAGCCGCGAGCAGCATCGCGTCCCAGGCGCTGCGCCATCCGACCTACCCCGAGAGCTCCTCCAAGGGCAACAGGCAGAAGCGGGCCGAGGCGATGCGCGCCATGCTGGCCCAGTGGAACGACGGGCTGGAGCAGCTTGCCGCGGCGATCCAGCACCCCGACGAGCCGCGCGACCTGGTCCCTTACGGCGAGGCGCTGGAACCGGGCGACCTGGCGCCGATCCCCGAGGAGGACCTGCCGGCCGGCGTCCCCGCATGGATGCGGTCGGTCGAGTCGTGGGCGACGCGGTCGGGCGAGACGACCGAGGCCAAACGCGCGACCGTCGTCGTCACAGTGCCGAAGACGCTGCGCCCATGGACGCCGATCGAGCCGTGAGTGACCGACCGCGGGATGCCGATCTCCTGAGCGATCCGTTCGAGCGCGCCTATACGACCGGCGTCCTCGACGCCGACCCGGAGCCGCGCGACGAGCCTGGCACGCGCGCCGCCCCGCCCGGGGGCCTGCCGTTCGCGCTGCGTGGCTGCGTCATCACCCCGGAGGAGCGCTTCGACGACGGCTACGTCGTCATCCACGGCGCGGGCATCGTCGCGGCCGGCGCCGCGACGCCCGATGCCGGCGTCCAGGTCGTCGAGACGGGTGGGGTCATCCTGCCCGGGCTGATCGACCTGCACGGCCATCCCGAGTACAACATCTTCGCCGCCTGGGAACCGCCCAAGCTGTACCGCAACCGCTACCAGTGGCGGCGCAGCCGGGAGTATCAATCGGTCGTGCGCGACCCGTGGGAGATCCTGACCGGGCAGGACTCGCTGCTGCCGGCGCTGATGCGCTACGCCGAGGTGCGGGCGCTTACCGGCGGCGCGACGGCGATCCAGGGATCCAGCGGCGTGCATCAGACCGCCGACGAGTCGCTCGTCCGCAACGTCGATCGGCGCATCTTCGGCCAGCATCGCGCCCGCTCGGTCGTGGACCTCGGCCGGCTGGGGCCGGACAACGTCGCGCGGCTGACCCGTCAGGTCGACGACGGCACGGTCAACGCGATCTACATCCACCTGGCCGAGGGCACCGACGACACCTCGCGGGCCGAGTTCGACGACCTGGTCGCCGTCGGCCTCCTGACCCCGGCGACGATCATCATCCACGGCACGGCGCTCACGCGGGACCAGCTCGCGTCCGTGCGGGATGCCGGGGCGAAGCTGGTCTGGTCGCCGCAGAGCAACCTGCGGCTCTACGGCGAGACGACCCGCGCCGCCGACGCGCTCGATCTGGGCATCCCGGTCGGGCTGGGCGCGGACTGGCTGCCGAGCGGGAGCCCCAGCCTGCTGGCCGAGCTGAAGGTTGCCTGGCGGGTGTTGGAGCAGCAGCAGGCCGCCGTCGACGCCCGGCGGCTGGTCGGCATGGTGACGAGCGAGGCGGCCCGAATCGCCGGGCTGGACGACCGCATCGGCCGCCTTGCGCCGGGCCACGCCGCCGACGTCCTGGTGCTCGAGCGCCGCCTCGCCGACCCCTGGGAGAACGTGCTGGCTGCCGAACCGTCGTGGATCGAGCTGGTGACGATCGGCGGCGACCTCAGTTACGGCCGGCCGGACTGGGTCGAGGCCGTCGTCGGTCCGGACGTCGCCGCCGAGTACGAGCCGGTGCTGGCCTGGGGCAAGCCGATGCTGCTGGACACCCGCTTCGCCGTCGGCCAGCCCGATGCCCCACCGCCGCGCCTGGCCGACCTGCGCGCCGCCCTGATCGACCGCGACCCGCGCATCGGCCCTATCTTCGGCTGACGGAGGGCGAGGGTATGGTGGCGAGGCCCGTGAGCTACGGCACGCGGTCCGGCAGCGCGTCCCAGTCGTCCCAGGAGATGTCGCGGCCCGGATAGCAGACGCTGCTGAACGGCCAGCGCTCGATAACCCAGTGGCGGACGGCGGCCTCCAGCTCCGCCTCCAGCCCCGTCGAGAGCTCGTCGGCGCGAACCCAGAAGGAGACCTCGGCGTCGCTGCCGACCTTCTCCGGCGGGTCGACGTAGACGCAGCCGAGCAGGCGCTGCTCGTCGCGGCTCATCATGGCGTAGTTGAAGTTGGAGCGAATCATCGCTTCGCGCTGGCGCCAGGCCAGGTCGATCAGATCCTGCTCCAGCGACATGTCCGGCTGCGGCCATCCCCACAGGGGGAACGACGCCTGGAGATGCTCGACGCTCGTCATCACCGCGTCATAGTCCTTGATCACGTCGTGGATCGTGATCGGCCGCAGGTGAAAGCGCTCCGCCTCGAGCAGCGTCGGCGCTTCGAAGTCACGCGGCAGAAATCCCATCGCATACCCCTTCACGACAAGCTCGGACCGCTTCTTCCCCGCGTCCCACGTCCCACGTTCCGCGTCCCGACGCTACTCGAACCGCACATCCCGGTTGACATCCTTGTACAGCAGATAGGCCGCCTCGTCCCAGCCGGTGCAGTAGAAGTGTTGGGGGCAGTAGGGACCCATCCAGATGAAGTCGTCCGGCTGGACCTCGTGCCAATCGCCGGCCAGCAGGTAGAGCCCCTGGCCCTCCAGCATGTACAGCCCGTGCTCCATGATGTGCGTCTCGACGTAGGGGAAGTAGTTGCCGGGCCGGAAGCCGAGGATGTTGACGTTCATATCGAATGCCAGGTCGTCGACCGGCAGGAGATACTGCCAGTAGCGCCCCTCGGTGTGTGGCCGGTGGCGTTCGAGGTCGTCACGGCGTCCGACGATCGGCGCCGGGGTTGGCAGGTCGATCGCCTCGTAGGGCTTCTTGATCCAGATCAGCCGGCTGTCCTCGCCGGCCCGGATCGCGTAGCTGGTCCCCGCCGGCACGTAGGCGTAGCCGTGGGGCGCCAGCCGGTGGGCCTCGCCGCCGATCGCAATCTCGACTGACCCGCCGAGCAGGTAGAACAGGTGCTGGAGCCCGTCGTCGCGCGTCGTGGTCGTCCCGCCGCCCGGCGCGAGCTCCAGTAGCATCTGAGCGAAGCGCGCCCCCATCGCCGGGGCGGTCTGGATGCGCACGGTCGTGTCCGCGAAGCCGGGCAGCCGGCTAGCGAGGATCCCCTCCGGCGGCAGGACCGCGTACTGAGCGGTCACAACACCCCGGTTGTGGGCGTAGATGTTCGGCGGCAGGATCTGGCGGTCTGGTCTCTCCACGCTGTCGTCTCCTCGTCTGGCCGGCGCGGGGTGTCATGGCGCCCCGCTCGCGGGCGCACTGTCGGACGGGACCGGCGTTGTGTCAAGTCATCCGGTCGCGGCCAGCCGGCGACTTGCCGTTCAGTCGGGGTGAATCTGTCACGAGGTTGTTGCGCAATCGGGTCGAGCATTGGCGAGAATTTCATCCACGCTCGCGTATGATTGACAGCAGGAGGCGTTGCCTCCGTTCGTGCCCCTCCCCGTCGTACCGCGCGATTGGAGGCGAAGCGCCATGCAGGACGAGACGTATCGCACGCAGGACGCGGGATCGGAGCCGCCCCCCGTCGAGCCGCCGCGACAGGAAGTGCGCCGGCTCTACCGCAGCCGCAGCGACCGAATGATCGGCGGGGTGGCCGGCGGGATGGCCAGCTACCTGGGGATCGACCCGGTCCTCTCGCGGCTGATCTGGGTGGCGCTGCTGTTCAGCGGTGTCGGCTTTCTCCTCTACATCATCGCCTGGATCATCGTCCCCGAAGCGCCGGAAGGGATGCAGCTTGCGGCGGCGCCGCCTGCGTCGAACCAGGCGCTGCGGTTGATCGTCGGCGGCGGGCTGGTCCTCATCGGAGCGATCTTCCTGCTGCGCGAGATCATCCCCTGGTTTGATGAGGGGGTCGTCTGGGCAGCCATCCTCGTCGTCGTGGGGATCGGCATCCTGCTGAAGGCGGTGCGCACATGAGCGACGAGACGACTCGGGTCGTGACCGAGCCGCCCCCGCCGCCTGGGTCGCCGCCGGCCGGGCCCGAGGTTCCCTGGCCCGCTCAACCGCCGCCCCAGCGCGGCGTCTCGGCCGGCACGCTCCTGCTCGGCGGGCTGTTGGTGGTGATCGGCGTCCTCTGGTTGCTCCAGGCGGCCGATGTCATCGAGTCCCCCTGGCGGGCCGTCCTGCCAGGCGCGCTGATCGCCATCGGCGTGGCCGTCCTGATCGAGGCGCGGCGCGGCTTGCACGGCGGGCTGGTCACCCTTGGCATCATCCTGACGCTCGCCCTGTCGATTGCGTCGATCACCGACGTCCCGCTCACGGGCGGGGTGGGCGAGCGCGACCACCGGCCGGCGACCCTGGCCGACATCGACTCTCCCTACGAGCTGGCGGTCGGCGAGCAGACTGTGGACCTGTCGGACGTGGACTTCCCCGCTGGTGAGACGCCGGTGCGGGTGAAGCACGGGATCGGTGACCTCACCATCATCCTGCCGGCCGGGGTCGGCGCGGTCGTCGACTGGGAGGTAGGCATCGGCGACATCACGATCTTCGAATCGTTCAACCAGTCTGGCGTCGGCCACGACGGCGTCGAGCGTCGCGAGGGCTCGGGCGACCGGACGGTCCGGCTGGAGGTGTCGATGGGCATCGGAGATGTCGAGGTGCGCTATGCGCGTTGAGCGGCTGAACGTTACCGCCGTCGTCCTGGGTCTGCTGTTCGTCGCGATCGGCGCGCTCTTCCTCCTCGACGAGTACGACGTCATCACCCTGGACGGCTACTACATCGTGCCGTTGCTGGTCATCGGCGCCGGTGTGGCGATTCTGCTCGGTGGCCGCGGGCCCGGCGAAGGCTAAGGAGGACGCATGGCACGACTCGACACGGGCCGTATCCTCGTCGGCCTGGTGCTGATCACGCTCGGCGTGCTGCTCGGGCTGGAGCGGTCGGGGGTGATCGGCGACTTCAACGTCTGGAGCCTCTGGCCGCTGGTGATCGTCGCGGTCGGCGTGTCGATGCTGCTGTCGGACCGAGCGACGCGGATCGGCGGGGTGAACCTCACCCGCGTCCGCCTCCACCTCCCCGGCCAAAGCCTCCGCCTTCTCTTCCGCCACCTCTTGGGCATCTTCGCCC
>DAOKZM010000106.1:0-9190 GCA_035325665.1 Thermomicrobiales bacterium
AGATCGTCAAAGTAACGTCGCCATTCGACCACGATGTCACGCTGGGGAACCTCTGCATCAAGGGCCGCTTCGGCTGGCAATTCGTCCAGAACCGCGCCGAGTCGCCTCCGGGGAACGGGGCGAGGCCAGATGGCACGGGTGACTGATCAGGCGGCCCAAGCGCCCGTTCAGGTCGTTCGCGTCTCTGACGCGGGCTGGGAGTCCTCGGGCGATATGGTCGCCGTCGAGGAGCCGATGGAGATCCGGCTCCTGCAGGAATCGGACGGCGGGACGACCAGCAAGCCGATCGCGATCACGATGCGGACTCCCGGCGACGACTTCGAGCTGGCGGTCGGGTTCCTGCTCGGCGAGGGGATCATCGGGGGGCGCGACGACATCTTCGATGTCTCCTACTGCCTCGACGATGATATCCGCGAGGAGCAGTACCTCAACGTCGTGTCGGTCACTGTTCGGCCGGAACTGCCAATCGACCTGGCACGGGTCGAGCGCAACTTCTACACGACCTCCAGTTGCGGGGTCTGCGGCAAGGCGTCGCTGGAGGCGCTGGAGATGCAGTCATGCATGCCACTGCCTCCCGGCCCGCCGACATCCGCCGATGTCATCCGCCGCCTCCCCGGTCTGCTCCGAGACGCCCAGCCGGTCTTCCGGGTGACCGGTGGGCTCCATGCCGCCGGGCTGTTCGACACCGGGGGCAGGCTGGTCGACCTGCGCGAGGACGTCGGCCGTCACAACGCGCTCGACAAGCTGATCGGCCGGCAGGTCATGACCGGCAGCGCGGGCCTGGAGGATCGCGTCTTGCTCCTCAGCGGCCGGGCCAGCTTTGAGCTGCTGCAGAAGGCGCTGATGGCGAGGATCCCGGTCGTCGCCGCCGTCGGCGCGCCGTCCAGCCTGGCGATCGCCCTGGCCGAGACGTTCAACATCACCCTCTGCGGGTTCGTCCGCGACGACGGCTTCAACATCTACGCCGGCGCGGAGCGGCTAACCGGACTGTGACGGCACGCCGAACGCTCCTCTGGCTGACGACGTTCCTCGCCGTCACGGCTATCGCTGGTGGGATCGGCATTCTGGCCGGCGTGCTCGGACTCGACGAAGCGGACCTGGATGGATCACCGTTCTCGAGCTATCTGGTCCCGGGCCTGTCGCTGCTGATCCTCGCCGGCGGAACGGCGACGGTCGCGGCGCTACTGCTGCGTCGTAGCGACCCGCTAGCGCCGTTCGCCGCCGCCGCGGCCGGCGGAGCGATGATGATCTTCGAGCTCGTCCAGATGCGGTACATCCCTTTCCACTTCCTGCAGGTCGTCTACCTCGTCGTCGGAGCGCTGACGTTCGGGCTGGCAGTGCGTGTCTGGCAGATCCGCCAGCGGATCGACAACTGACGCGGCGAATCATCCACTTGCGCTGGATCGCGGCTATCATTCGGCAGACCGAGACGCGCCAAGACGCCGGAGGATGCCCCGATGCCGGAATCGACGACCGACCGAATGCTGCACCCGGACGAGGCCCGGGCAATCGTGCTTGCCCATGCTACCCCGCTCGAGCCGGAAGTCGTGCCGATCGCGGACGCCGGAGACCACATCCTCGCCGATCCGCTCATCGCCGACGTCAGCCTGCCGCCGTTCCCGGCCGCGACGATGGACGGCTACGCGATCGTCCACGACGACCCGGCGCCGCTGCGCGAGATCCTCGGGTCGGGGTTCGCGGGCGATGCGGCGACGCTGACGGTCGCGCCGGGCAAGGCGGCAAAGATCATGACTGGCGCGCCGGTGCCGGCCGGCGCCAACGCGGTCGTGCCGGTCGAGCGGACGGCGCTGGTCGATGGTCGGGTCGAGATCCAGCAGGCGACCGTGCGTGATGGCGAGAACATCCGGCCGGTCGGGGCCGACCTGCGCGAGGGCGACCTCCTCGTCCCGGCCGGCGTCCGGCTCGGGCCGGCGGAGCTGGGCCTGCTTGCCTCGCTCGGCCACGCCAGCGTTCGCGTCGGCCGCGCGCCACGGGTGGCGGTCTTCTCGACCGGCAACGAGCTGGTTGACCCGGGCGAGGAGCCGGGGCCGGGGCAGATTCGCGACTCGAACCGCTTCTCGCTGGCGCTCGCCGCGCGGCGGGCCGGGGCGGAGATCGTCCGGACCGCGCGCCTGGCGGACGAAGAGGCGGAGCTCCGCGCGGCGCTGAACGCGGCCATCGGAGAGGCAGACGTCGTGCTGTCCAGCGGCGGCGTCTCGATGGGCGACAAGGACCTGGTGAAGCTGCTCCTCGGTGAGCTGGCCGAGGTGCACTTCCGGCGACTGTTCATGAAGCCGGGCAAGCCGCTGACGTTCGCGACGGTGCCGCGCGACGATGGCCGGGAGGTCCTGCTGTTCGGCCTGCCGGGCAACCCGGTCTCGTGCCTGGTCGGTTTCCAGATGTTCGTCCGGCCCGCCCTACAGGTCCTGCAGTCCGCGCCGCCGGAGAGCTACCCGACCGTTCCAGTCGTCGTCGACCACGATATCCCGCCGTCCGACCGGATCGAGTACCAGCGCGCCATCGTGAGCGTCGCGCCGGACGGCACGCTGCGGGCGCGCAACACCGGGTCGCAAATGTCGGCGCGGCTGATGTCGTTCGTCGGCGCGAACGCATTCCTGGTCGTCCCGCCGGGCGAGAACGACTACCCGGCCGGCTCGCGGTTGGAGGCGATCCTGATCGACCCGCCGCGACCGGCCGCCGGGGACGCATGAGGCCGACCGGCCGTGACCTGGCACTGCTTCTCCTGGCGGTGCTGGCAGTGCTCGCCGGGGCGAACATGGTGGCGGCCTCCAGCCGCTTCGTCACCGCCTACGAGACGTACGACCGGCTGGAGCTATCGCTGAGCCGTTTCCAGTACACCAGCCCTGATGTGCCGGTCGAGACGGAGTTCATCGTGACGAACCCGACCAGCCAGCGGGTGACCATCCTCGCCATCGAACTGCGGTTGAAGCTCGGGGTGCACGACATCGGCGGCGGGGAGGCCCGGCCGGGCACGGTCCTGGAGCGTGGCGAGTCGCTCTCGACCCCGATCGATCTGGCGATCAACGATAAGACCTACGTCCGCCGGGCGACCGCGCCGCTGGACTGGCGCATCTCGGGCCGCGTCCAGGTCCGGCTGAACCCAGCGATCGACCCGGTCTGGGTCCCCTTCGTCGTGCGGTATCTGCCGGAATGAGATCGCTGGCGCGCCTCGTCGTCGCGGTCCTGCTGGCCAGCGTCGCCAACGCCGGCATCGTCGCCAGCACAACGACCGACCTGCGCGACCTGACGCCGGTCTACGTCGGCGACCTCTGGCTGCTGCCAGGGCTGATACTCGTCGGCACGCTGCTGTCGCTGGCCGTGGGCGACATAGCGCGGAGCGCGCTGGGACTCGTCGCCGCCGCGATCCTCGGGTCGACGCTGTTCGGGCTGGCAATCGCCGCGCCGGGGTTCTCAGTTCCGGGCGTCCGGGTTACCCTGCTCGACCGGGCGACGAACTTCGGCCTGCTCGCGCTGCTGATGTGCCTGCTCTTCGGGCTGGCCGGCATGGTCCTCGCCTGGATCATCGAGGCAGCGCTCGGCCGGCGGCAACTGTAGTGAAGACGGAGATGAACGATATGACGAGTACGGCAACGGGGGCGGCGGTCACGCCTCAGGATCTGTTTCGCATCCGGACGGTCAGCGAGCCGCAGGCGTCGCCGGACGGGAGATTCATCGCCTACACCGTCACCCAGGCCGATGAGAAAGAGAACCGCTATCGGGCGGCGATCTGGCTGGTCGCGGCCGGGGGCAGCGAACCACGACGGCTGACCTCGGGCGAGCACCGCGACAGCTCTCCGCGCTGGTCGCCCGACGGCGGGGCGATCGCCTTCATCTCCGACCGCGACCCGGACGAAAAGGGCAAGGGGCAGGTCTGGACAATCCCGACCGAGGGCGGTGAACCGGAACGGCTGACGTCACTCGATCGGCCGGTCGAGGAGTTCGCCTGGTCGCCATCCGGCACGCAGATCGCGCTTGTCTCCAAGGCGCGTGTCGGACCGGAGCGGCCGGACAGCGACGTCAAGGTCATCACGAGGATCCGCTTCCGCTTCGACGGCGAAGGCTTCCTCGACGATCACTATCGTCAGATCTTCGTCATCGACGTCCCGAGCGGGAAGGAACGGCAGCTGACCGAGGGGCCATACGAGCACCAGCACCCGAGCTGGTCGCCGACCGGCCACGAGATCGCCTTCACGAGCAATCGAAACGAGGGCTGGGAGCTGACGAACGTCCGCGACATCTACGCGATCCGGCCGGCCGGCCGCGCGATTCGCACAATCACCGATGGGACGGGCAGCTTCCGCCGTCCCTCGTGGTCGCCGGACGGCGCGACCATCGCCTGCCTCGGGACTCGCAACCTGGACAGCGACGCGCCGCGGACCGAGCTCTTCGTCGTCTCGGCGGCCAGCGGAGCGCCGGAGTCGATGAGCGCGAGCTTCGACCGCTCGCTGACCGACCAGTCGATGAGCGACTTCACCGTTTATCCCGAAGCGCCACCGCGCTGGGAAGCAGACGGCCGGTCGCTGCTCGTTCCGTGCAGCGACGAGGGCACGGTCCAGCTCGCGCGAGTGGCGGCGCCGGATGGCGGGGTGACGCTGCTGACCGACGGACGACAAAGGATCAGCGCCGCGTCGCTGCTGCCGGACGGGCGGATGGCCGTCTCCATCGCGACGGCGACGACGCCGGGCGACATCTGGGTCCGCGAGTCCGAGGGTGACCTGCGCCGGATCACCCACGTCGCCGACGAGTGGAGCGAGCACGCCGCGCTGGCCGAGCCGGAGCCGTTCAGGGTGCGGAGCGCTGATGGGACCGAGGTGCACGGCTGGGTGCTGAAGCCGCCGGGCTTCGACCCGGCGACGAAGTACCCGCTGCTGCTGGAAATCCACGGCGGGCCGTTCGCGATGTACGGCGAGTCGCTGATGCACGAGTTCCAGGTGCTGGCGGCGCGCGGCTACGTCGTGCTCTACACCAACCCGCGCGGCTCGGCCGGCTACGGCGACGACTTCGCGGGAGCGCTCTTCCGTGGCTGGGGTAAGCACGACCTGCCGGACCTGATGGCGGCGGTGGACTGGACGATTGAGCAGGGTTATGTCGATCCGGCGCGGCTCGGCGTCCTCGGTGGGTCGTATGGCGGGTTCATGACCAACTGGGTCATCGGCCACACCGACCGCTTCAAGGCGGCGGTAACGCAGCGCTGTCTGTCGGACATGTACTCGACCTTCGGCACCGACGACATCTACTTCGCCGGTTCGCGCCAGACGATCGGCGGCGACCCGTGGGACGACCCGGACATCTACTGGGAGTTGTCACCGATCACCTACGTGGACCAGATCGAGACGCCATTGCTGATCGAGCACCAGGAGCAGGACCTGCGATGCCCGATCGGCCAGGCACAGCAGCTCTTCACGGCGCTGAAGCGGCGCGGCAAGACGGTCGAGATGATGCTCTACCCGGACGAGAGCCACGGCATGTCGCGGACCGGCCAGCCGAAGCACCGCATCGAGCGCCTGAACGCCATCCTCGACTGGTTCGACCGGTATCTATGAGCGCAGAAGGCCGTAGCTGCATGTAGAGACGATGACATCGCTCACGGCCGGCGGCGCATCAGAATAAGGACGAGGATGCCGCCGGCCGCGACGGTGACCGCGGCCCCGATCCAGAACAGCGGGCCGAGCCAGGTCTCGACCCCGCCGGGCCGGTAGATCGCCAGCAGCACGCTCAGGCTGATGAGGCTCGTCCCGACGAGCCAGGCGACGACGAGGCGGTTGACGAGCGCCTGCTGGTCGCGAGTGTAGCGATCGGCGTCGATGACGCGCATCGACGTCTCGAAGTTGCCGCTCTCCAGGATGTTGATCAGCCGATCGAGCCGCCGCGGAGCATCCAGCAGGAGTTCGAAGACGTCCTCGGCGCCCGAGACCAGCCGGGAACCCAGCACGGTCGGCTGGTAACGGTCGAGGACGGCCCGGCGCGCGTACGGAGCGGCAACCTCGAGCGGCGTGAAGCTCGGGTCGAGCCGCTGGGCGCTCGCCTGGTGCATGCTGAGCGTCTTCATCAGCAGCGCGAGGTCGCCCGGCAGCCGCAGCCGGTGCTCACGGATCAGGCTGGTGATGTCGCGGAAGACGACCTCCAGGTCGATTTCACCGACCGATATCCGCTGGTATCGGTCGATCAGCCGCTCGATGTCGCGCGTCAGCGCCTGGCGGTCGAACCGCCCGCGGATAATGTCCAGCCCGATCGCGGCGTCGATGATGCGGTCAGTGTCCTCGTGCGTCGTGGCCCACAGCAGCGAGAGAAGCTGCCGCGACGTGCGCGCGCCGAGACGGCCGACCATGCCGAAGTCGTAGGCGGCGATCCGCCCGTCCGGCTGGACGGCGAAGTTGCCGGGGTGCGGGTCGGCGTGAAAGAAGCGGTGGACGAACACCTCATCGAGGATGATCCGCGAGGCGCGCTGGGCCAGTGCCGAGCGGTCGATCCCCGCGGCGTCCAGGCCGGCGATGTCGTTGATCCGCAGCCCGTCGATCCGCTCCATCGTCAGCACTCGCGCCGTAGTCAGGTCCCAGAACACCTCGGGTATGATGATGTCGCAGCTCTCGGCGAAGTCCTCGCGGAAGGCATCAGCGTTGCGTCCCTCGCGCAGGTAGTCGAGCTCGTTGCGGAGCGTCCAACTAAACTCTTCGGCGAGATCGACGAGGTCGTATTGCTCGGCGAGCGGCGAATGGCGCTGGGCGAACGAGGCGAGCTGGTGGAAGACCTGCAGATCCTCGTTGATCCGCTCCGGCACGCCGGGCTTCTGGACCTTGACGACGACGCGCTTTCCGCCCGGCAGCGTCGCGGCGTGGACCTGGCCGATCGACGCCGACGCGAGCGGGACACGATCGAACGTCTCGTAGAGTTCGTCGATCGACAGCTCCAGTTCCTCCTCGATCACGGCGACGATGGCGTCGGCGGCGACCGGGGGAGCGTTCTCGCGGAGCATCCCTAGCTCTCGGATGTACTCGGGCGACAAGAGATCGTCGCGCATCGAGAGGATCTGGCCGAGCTTGATGAACGTTGGCCCAAGCTCCTCCAGCGCCAGCCGCAGGTGCTGCGCCTGGGAGACGCCGTTCTCCCGACCGCGGCGAAAGCCGAGCCGGCCGAGGACCGGGACACGGTCGAGCCCGAACTGCTGGACGAGCCACCACAGGCCGTGGCGCGACACGACCCCGGCAATCTCGCGGTAGCGGTGGTGGTAGCGCAACATGCCGACGCTCAGACGCAGGCCCTCTCTCACCGGTCCGGGGCAGACCACCCTTGCGCCGGTCATCTTACGCCGTTCACCGGAAGGCCGTCCGTTCGGCGCGGGCTGTTCCGGCGGCGCTGGTAGGATTTCGCCGGCCATAGCACCCGAGCAGCAGCCAGGTCGAGACGGAAGGACACCGATGCGCCGGCCGTGGACCGCATCCTCGCCAGCCATCCATCCTAGCGCCATCGCGTCACCAGCCCGTTCGCTCGTGGCGCTCGGCGGGCTTGGCGTCGTGGTGGTCGTCCCGGCAATCTACGTCGCAAAGCGCTACCCGTTGGCGGCTCACGCCAACGAGCTGACCGACCTCGGCAAGCTGTCCGACTACACCCACCGCTCGTTCTGGGCGTTCGTCGGGATCCTGCTTGTCTGGTTCGCCGCCTACGTGGCCGGCATCGTCGTCGCGCGCCGCTGCGACCAGCGCGTGGCACTCGCGGTCGTCCTGGTGACCGCCGCGGTCGCGGGACTGTTCCTGGTCACCATGTACCCGGTCAACGCCACCGACATGCACATGTACGCCGCGCGATCGCGCCTGTTCACCACCTACGGCGTAGACCCGATCGAGGTCGCGCCCGACGCCTTCCCGGCCGACCCGTGGCGCCCGCTGGTCAGCGCGGAGTGGGCAGGGCGGCCGTCGCCATACGGGCCGCTCTGGACGCTCGTCGCCGCGCCGATCACGTGGCTGGCGGGAGACAACCTGCTGCGCGCGCTGTTAGGCTTCAAGCTGCTGGCGCTGAACTGCTATCTGGCGGCGGGCTGGCTGATCGCGAAGGGGCTGGCGGCGCGACCGGACGCTCGCCCGGCCAGCGCGGCGCTGGTCTTCCTCTGGAACCCGCTGGTGCTCTGGGAGGGCATCGGCAACGGCCACAATGATGTCCTCGTCGCGCTGCTGCTCGTCGCCGCGATGGCCGCCTGGCTCCGCGGCCGGATCGCCTGGGTGATACCCGTGCTCGTCGCCGCGACGCTGCTGAAGTACGTCGCGATCATCCTGCTCCCGCTGGCGCTCGTCGCGGTCGCCCGGCAGGCCTGGGCTGCCGGGACGCTACGGCGGACGCTGTTCGGGTCGGCGATCGCCAGCGCGGCCGTCGTCGCCGTCGGGCTGGCGCCGTTCTACGACCTCGCGGCGATCCGGGAGCGCATCCAAGCGCAAGGACAGATCTTCGCCCCCTCCCCGGCTGCCATCGCGATCCGCCATCTCCACGACCATCTGGACGAGCAGGCGAGCCTTCGGGTCGTCCAGGCGGCCGGGCTAGCCGCTCTGTCGGCGTCGATGCTGGTCTGGCTGCGGCGGCTGGTCGCTCGACCAGAACGCCTCCCACTGGCCGCGTTCGAGGTGACGTTCGTCTTCCTGCTGCTGGCGACCACGAACTTCCGCGGCTGGTACCTGATCTGGCTGGTAGCGCTGGCGGCGATCGCCGCTCGTGGCTGGGCAGTCGCGCGCGCCGCCGCCTGGACGGTCGGAGCGATGGCAGCCTACCCGTTGCTCATCTGGATCTGGGGCTGGCGAGGATACACGTTCGAGCGGATCGAGCTGATAGTCGTCGGGCTCATGTTCTTGCCTCCGGTCGTGGTGACCCTGGCGCAGTTCGCTATCAACGCCCGCGCGCGTCGCGGCCCGCCGGCTACCTCGGCCTGAGCCGCGTTGCGCTGCGCTCCGGCCGGGCCAGCCAGCCGACGACGGCGATGAGCAACAGTAGCTCGGTCGTGCCCCAGAGCAGCCCGCCCAGCACGTCCGACGGCCAATGCGCGCCGGAGGCGATCCGGCTGTAGCTCGTCGCGACGACGGCGACGACGGCGAGCACGCGAAGCAGGACGCAGGCCCGGCGAGACCCGGTCAGGCGCGGAGCAAGGTAGAACACCCCTCCCGCCATCACCAGTGTGCCGGTGACGTGG
>DAOKZM010000107.1:0-9096 GCA_035325665.1 Thermomicrobiales bacterium
CGCCAGGTTTGGCCTGGGCGAGGTCGTAGAGGTCGTTGGGCGCGCACGTGCCGATCATCTGGCCGATCAGGATCAGACGGTCGAGCCCGATAGTGATCTCGGTATGGCCGCCGACGAGGGCGATGCCGATCTCTTCGGCAGCGCGGGCGAGCGATGCGAAGGACCGCTCGACAAGGTCGGGCGTCGTGTCGCGTTCGGGAAAGAGGGCCGTGACGAGCACCCAGCGTGGCGTCGCGCCCATGCAGGTGATGTCGTTCGCATTGACGTTGATCAGGTAGCGGCCGGCGTCCTCGGTCGCGAAGGTGATCGGGTCGGTCTTCACGACGAGCGCGGTGTCGTCGACACGGATCGCCGCTGCGTCGCGTCCGATCCCCGGTCCGATCAGGACCGATGGGTCAGCGGTGATGTAGCGGTCGAGGAGCGACTTGAGCAGGTCGCCGGGCAGCTTCCCCGGCGAGAGGAGCCTATCGGGGTTCGCCAACGTACAGCCCCATCGTCTCGGCAGCGCGGATCATCTCGTTGTCGGCGGGGACACGACGCGGACCGATCGCCACCTCGGCGAGCGGCACGCGCCTGACCCTCGTGCCATCCAGTCCGATCATCACCCCATCGGCGCCATCGTGAACCGCGTGGATTGCCGCCGCGCCAAGCTGGGTCGCGAGAAGCCGGTCGAAGACGACCGGCGAGCCACCGCGCTGGATATGGCCTAGCACGAGCCCGCGGACATCGCGGCTGGTGCGCTGCTGCAGCGCCTCAGCCAACGCGAAGCAGACACCACCGAGCTTCCAATGGTGCTCGCTGCCCTGCCTGGCGCGGTAGACCATCTCGCCGGTCGGCGTTGCGGACCCCTCGGCGACGACACCGATTGTGAAGTGGCTTCCGCGTGCTTCCCGCTCGCGAACCTTGGCCAGGATCCGCTCGATCGAATACGTCCGCTCGGGTACGAGGATCACGTCCGCGCCACCAGCGATCCCGGCGTAGAGGGCGACCCAGCCGGCGCTGCGGCCCATGACTTCCAGCAGCACGAGCCGATGGTGCGACTCGGCCGTCGTGTGCAGCTTGTCGATCGCGTCGGTGACGGTGGTGATGCAGGTCTGGAACCCGATCGCGTAGTCGGTGCCGTGGACGTCGTTGTCGATCGTCTTGGGAATGCCGACGACCGGGATGCGCCCCTTCGCGAACTGATGCGTCAGATACATCGTGCCGTCGCCGCCGATGACGATAAGCGCGTCGGCGCCGACTTTCTGCAGCGTGGCAAAGGCCTCGTCGCTGCGGTCCCGCGGCTCTGTCTCGCCTGGCGCCACGTACTGCGTGGGATCGGTGCGGTTGGACGTGCCGAGGATCGTGCCGCCGATTCGCAGGATGCCCCGGGTGTCAGCGATATCGAGTTCGCGGTAGCGGCCCTCGATGAGGCCCTCGAAGCCATCCTCGATACCCACGACGCGATCACCGTATTCGTATCTGGCGATTCGCGTCATGGCGCGAATGGCGGCGTTGAGGCCGGGGCAGTCGCCGCCGCCCGTCATCAACGCGATCGTCTTCGTCATCAGCTCCCGGCGCCTTCGTAGGGTCGTTACCGGGTCAGGAGACGGCCAGCGGTTGCTATAATGACCCGCTGGCGCACCCGCGAGACCCGGCGTCCGACGGTCGATTCTACATGACCGCCGCGTTCGCATTTCCCTGGCCAGGGCCGGCCGACTGGATGAGGCGATGATGCAGGATAGTGAGACGACCCAGAACCGCGGCTTCGTCGAGGAGCTGATCGACCAGGATGACGACTTCGACCGCTGGTACGTCGATGTCGTCAAGCGCGCGGAACTGGCCGATGACGCACCAGTCCGCGGCTGCAAGGTCGTGCGTCCATATGGCTTCGCGCTCTGGGAGAACTTCCAGGCGGCGCTCGACCGGCGCTTCAAGGCAACGGGCGTGCAGAACGCGTACTTCCCGATGCTGATTCCGCAGCACATGATGGAGCGCGAGTCGGAGCACGTCGAGGGATTCGCGCCGGAGGTTGCCTGGGTCACGCGCGGCGGCAAGAGCGAGCTCGAAGAGCCGCTAGCGATCCGGCCGACGTCTGAGGCGATCATCTGCTCCAAACTCGGCGAATGGGTCCAGTCGTACCGCGATCTGCCGATTCTGATCAACCAGTGGTGCTCGGTCTTGCGCTGGGAGAACCGGCCGCGCGCGTTCCTGCGTACCAGCGAGTTCCTCTGGCAAGAAGGGCACACCGCGCACGCATCGGCCGCGGAGGCCGAAGATCGCGCCACCATGATGCTCGACATCTACCGCGAGTTCATCGAGGACGACCTCGCCATTCCGGTGATCCCGGGAGTGAAGAGTGAGAGCGAGAAGTTCGCTGGCGCCGTCCGCACCTACACGGTCGAGGCCATGATGGGCGGCAAGCACTGGGCGCTGCAGTCCGGCACCTCGCACTACCTCGGTGAGAACTTCTCGAAGGCGTTCGGCATCGAGTTCCTCGACTCCGACGGCGAGCGCAAATACGCTCATGGCACGAGCTGGGGTCTGAGTCACCGTACGATCGGCGCAGTCGTGATGGTCCACGGCGACGACGCCGGGCTCAAGCTTCCGCCGCGCGTCGCGCCGATCCAGGCGGTCGTCGTGCCGATCTGGCGCAAGGAGGCGGAGCGGGACGCGGTCGAGGAGCACGTCTCGCGCGTTGTCGCGGCACTCGGAGACGTGCGGACGTTCGTTGACCGGCGCGACGACAAGACGCCGGGCTGGAAGTTCAACGAGTGGGAACTGCGCGGCGTGCCGCTGCGGGTCGAGGTTGGGCCGCGCGACGTCCAGAACGGCAACGCCGTCGTCGTCCGACGTGATACGCGCGAGAAGCAGATCGTCGCAGTCGATCAGATCGGCACGACCGTCCCGACGCTGCTCGACGCGATTCAGGCCGACATGTACTCCGCCGCGCTGAAGCGCCAGACCGAGCGCCCTACTGAGGTCACGTCACTCGCCGAGCTGTACGAGCGGGCCGCGGCGAACGCCGGGTTCTCGGTCGCGTCCTGGTGCGGCGACGAGGCCTGCGAGACGACGGTCAAGGAGGCGTCGAAGGCGACGATCCGTTGCCTGCCGCTCGACCAGCCGGCCCAACTGGGACCGTGCATCGTCTGCGCCCGGCCGGGCAAGGCGCAGGCTGTCTTCGCGCGCGCGTACTGAGCCTGACGCCCACGATAAGTGGCGGCGCGACCGTCGCGCTACTCCTCGTCGTCGAGAAGGTCGGCGAGCTCGTCGTCCTCGCCGAGGAGCAGCCGCGCGTAGCGGCTATCGTCGGCGCGGTAGGCGACGGCCTCCTCGCGAAGCTGTCGCGACGCCGCGTCGATGCTGCTGACGCGCAGTTCCGCGGCGTCGAGCATCTGGTTACAGGACGCTGCGAGCTCGACCGCCTCCTCGTACGCGGCGATCGTCTCGGCGAGGGTGAGTTCGTCCTCTTCGAGCCGCTGGACCGCCTTCTGAAGCTGCTCCAGCCGAGCCTCGAACTCGCGCACGGGCGTGGTCTGCCGGTCGTCGCTGATCATTCCTGCTCCTGTCGTACCGTCGCCCGGACGCGTCCGTCCTGGAACGCGATCTCGACGTGTGCTGCCGCGAGCGCGCCAGCAGCCGTTCCAACCCGTCGTTCCTCGCCGTCGCCGCGCGTGGACACCACTGCGTAGCCGCGGCGCATGATGGCGCGCGGGTCGAGTAGTGTGGCGGTCGTCATCAGGGTGTCGACCTCCCGCGGGCGGTCGGAGAGGGCGCGGGGCAATCGCTCGCGGGCGTCCTCCACGGCCGCGTCGATCTGGAGGCGTGCTTGCTCGATCGATCGCAGCGGGCTGTAGCGGCCGATCGTCGCCAACTCGCGGCTCAGCAACTCCTGGTCGATCCTGAGGATGTCGAGGGTCGCCGAGCGCGCCCGTGTGGCGGCGAACCCGAGCCGGGCGACGATCTCCTCCCGGTCCGGCACGCAGAGCTCGGCTGCTGCGCTTGGCGTCGGCGCGCGGACGTCGGCGACGAGGTCGGCAATGCAGGTGTCCGTCTCGTGGCCCACGGCGCTAACGATCGGCACGCGCGCAGCGTAGATGGCTCGTGCCAGCCCCTCGTCGTTGAAGGCAGCCAGATCCTCGGCCGAGCCGCCGCCGCGCCCGACGATGATCACGTCGCAGCACCCAGTTGCGTCCAGCGCGCGTAGGCCGCGCACGAGCTCGGACGGGGCGTCGGGTCCCTGGACGGCACTGGGCGCTAGGATCAGCTCAACGAGCGGGAATCGCCGCGCGATCACATTCTGGATGTCGTGCCAGACGGCGCCCTGAGCCGAGGTGACCACGCCGATCACCGATGGCAGCGACGGGGTCGGGCGCTTGCGTTCGACGGCGAACAACCCCTCTGCTTCAAGCCTTCGCCGGACCTCCTCGAACTGCAGCTGGAGGATGCCGACGCCGACCGGCGCGACGTTGTCCACCATGAGCTGGTACTGACCGCGAGGCTCGTAGAGGGTGACGCGCCCGTGGGCGAGGACCTCCTCGCCGTTGCGCGGCATTGCGAGGAGGCCGAACTGGTTTCCGCGAAACAGGACGCAGCCGACCTGCATCCCGTCGGCGACGAGGCTGAAGTAGATGTGCCCGGCGGCCGACCGGGTCAGGTTGGTGACCTCGCCGCGAATCCAGACGTCGGAGAGGATCGGATCGAGCTCGATCAGGTCCTTCAGGTAGGCGGTGACCTCGTAGACCGTCAGGATTCGCATGACGTCCGCCTTAGAGGCCGTCGGGCCGGAGCCTGACGAGCGGGCTGCCGTACTCGACCGCCTGTGCGTTTCGCGCGATAACCTCGACGACCGTCCCCGAACGATCGGCGGCGATCTCGTTCATGATCTTCATCGCCTCGATGATGCCGATAGTCTGGCCCTCCTCGACCCGGTCGCCGGGCTGGACGAACGGCGGCTCATTCGGCGCCGGTGCGGCGTAGAACGTGCCGATCATCGGCGCCGAGACCAGGTAGGTGTCGTCAGCGACGGCGGGGGCGGGTGCGGCCGGCGCCGCCGCGATGGCGCCCTGGCTCACGCTCCCGGCCGGCGCATACTCCGTCTCCTGCCCCGAGCGCAGCGCGACGCGCAGATCGCGGTACTCCAGGTCGAGTCGCTGCAGATTTCCCGACCGCATCATTGTGATCAGCGACTGGACGAACGTCGTCAGCTCGTCCGGTCCGAGGACGCCGTCGGCGCCTTCACGCCGAGTCTCGCTGTCATCGCTCACGTTGCAGCACTCCTACGAGACACGTTCGAGATAGTCGCCGGTGCGGGTGTCGATCTTGAGCGTGTCACCCTCGTTGATGAACAGGGGTACGTTGACGACGACGCCGGTCTCGAGCGTGGCCGGCTTGTTGCCGCCAGTTGCTGTGTCGCCGCGGAAACCCGGGTCGGTCTGGGTAACGACCAGCTCGACGGTGATCGGCATCTCGATGTCGATCGGCTCGTCCTGGTATGTCAGCAGGTCGATCGTCTCCTGCTCCTTGAGGTAGTTGAGCGCGTCGCCGAGCGTCTCTTTCGACAAGGAGAACTGCTCGAAGGTGTCGAGGTCCATGAAGACGAAGTGCTCGTCTTCCGGGTAGAGGTATTGCACGCGCTGGCGCTCGAGGCGGACCAGCGGGAAGCGGCTGCCGGCCTGGAACGTCTGCTGCGTCGTCGAGCCGGTCCGCAGGTTGCGCATGGTCAGCCGGACGAACGCGCTGCCGCGGCCCTGCTTGACGTGTTGATAGTCGATGATGCGCTGCAGCGCGCCGTCGTGCTCGATGATGAGCCCCTTGCGCAGATCACCCGTGTCGATCATCGTGGTCGGTCTCCTGACTAGCGATCCGGGATCGCCTTCTTCGACGCCGAGGTCAGGACCTCGACCCCGTCTTCGGTGAGCAGCACGACATCCTCTATGCGGACGCCGCCCCATTCGGGCAGGTAGATGCCCGGCTCGATTGTGATGACGTTGCCAGCCTGTAGCACGTCCGACGACTCGCGGCTCGCGGAGGGCGCCTCGTGGACGCGGACGCCGAAACAGTGGCCGAGGCCGTGGCTGAAGGCCTCGCCGAACCCGCGGCTGGCGATATAGTCACGTGCCGCGGCATCCATCTCCTTGCCGGTCATGCCGACGTGGATGCGCTCGATGACTTCCTCAACTGCCCGCTCGACGATCGGATAGACCTCGCGGAGGCGATCGTCCGGCTCCCCAACCCAGACGGTCCGGGTCAGGTCGGCGCAGTAGCCTTTGTAGCGGGCGCCCATGTCGATGACGATCGGCTCGCCCTCGCGGATGACGCGTTCGCCGGGCTCGTGGTGCGGCCTGGCCGCGTGGGCGCCGGCCGCCACGATGGTCGGAAAGGCCGGCCCCTCGGCGCCCAACTCGACGAAGGCGACGTGGATCTTCCAGGCGACTTCGTGCTCGGTCTGCCCCGCCTCGATGGTCGGCGCGACGCGCTCGAACGCGGCGTTCGTGATCTCGAACGCCTTGCGCAGGAGCTCGACCTCGGCCGGCGACTTCACTGCCCGAAGCTCCTCGACGAGCCCGTCCGCCTCGACCCACTCGATCTCGCGGCCGGCCTCGGCAAGCCGCTCCCGGATCCCCCGGAGGACGCCGTCGAGCATCGCCTGCGCCTCGTAGCCGACGCGTCGTGCGCCCGAGGAGGCGATCACTTCCGCGTCCGCCCGCGACCAGCCACCCTCGCGCTGGACGACGCGGACATGCGGCGATTGGGCCTGCGCCTGGGTCACGTTGACCGATCCAGTGACGAGGACTGCCTCGTCGGGCGTCACCAGCAGATGGCCGGACGACTCGTTCGGCGCGATGTCCTCTCCAGTGAAGCCGGTCAGATAGACGCGGTTGGAGGGATGCGTGATCAGGACTGCGTCGAGTCCCCGACGGGTGAGCTCCTCGCGCACCTGATCTGTTCGCTGGCTCGTGTCACTCATTCGCCGGTTCCCCCCTCCGCGTCGATGGCATCCATCAGATACCGCAGCGCCAGCTCGTAGCCGGCCGCGCCGAATCCCGCGATCGTGCCGCGCGCGACGGCCGAGATGACCGAATGATGCCGGAACTCCTCGCGAGCGGCGATATTCGAGAGATGCACCTCGATGGCCGGGGAAGGGACCGCGGAGATCGCGTCACGCAATGCAATGCTGTAGTGCGTCAGTGCACCCGGATTGATGATGATACCAGAGGAAACCCAGCCATAGCGCTGGATCTGGTCCACCAGCGCGCCCTCGTAATTCGATTGGCTGATCACGATCTCGAAGCCGCGGTCGCTGGCCAGGTCGGTCAGCCGCTGGTCGATCTCGTCGAGCGTCGTCGCGCCGTAGATCTCCGGCTCGCGCCGGCCGAGCAGATTCAGGTTCGGCCCGTGCAGCACGAGGATCAGCTTTCGTCGGACGATCGAGTCGCTCATCGCGCCCATCCTCGTTGTCGCAACATCTCGTTGCCGAGCAGCCCCAGCAGCACTTCGTCCTTCGTGCCAGCGTACTCGGGATGGAATTCGAATCGTGCCCGCTCGAAGTACTGGACCAGGTAGGTCTTGCCGTCCTCGGGGTTCAGCTCGCGCATGGTCTCGCTGATCGGGAAGCCGAATGACATCAGCCCGCCGTTTGCGCGCCAGTACGCGGCAAACTCGGAACCCATGTTATGACCCGTCTCAGGAAAGAAGGTGAGTCCCGGCCTGGCTGTCGTGGCCGAGCCCCAGGGGTCGATCCCGCGGCGGGCCAGCGCCCAGCGGCCCATGTGCCCGAGGAGAACCTCGTACTCGGTCCCGGCGTACTCCGGGTGATACTCGAATCGCGCGCGCTCGAAATACTGCACTGTGTAGCTCTGCCCCACCAGGGGGTCATATTCGGTGAATTCCTCGGTCTTTGGATAGCCGAACCGGGCCAGCCCGCCGTTCTCGCGCCAGTAAGTCAGGAACCCATAGGCGAGGCTGTGCCCGGTTTCGGAGAAGTAGACGCGGTCGGCCGTGCTTGTGAACGGCGGGACGCGCGCGGCTGGGGTCGCGAGGCTATTGATCACGTACCAGCTGGCCGGGTCCTCGTGGCCCAATCGCCAGGTCGCGAAGCCGGCGATCTCCTTGTCGATCACGAGGTTGAGCTTCGTCTCGAAGCTGGCGGAGTTCTCGTACCAGACCATGTGCTGGTCGCCCTGGTCGTCGCGGTAACGGACCCACGGCGCGCCCTCGTCGTTGTCGTAGCCGCTGTCGGCGCCCTCGCCTGCGGCCAGCTCGGCCGCCCTGGCGTAGGTGACCGACCTGGCGGGAGGGCCCTTGGTCGTATTCCAGTCGTAGCCATAGAAGGGGATGCCAAGCAGGATCCGATCGTCCGGCATCTGCTTGCGCGCGTAAGCCAGCACGTCGCGGACCCACCAGATCGGTGCGACCGGCGCCGGGTCCGGCCGGCCGGCGTAGCCCCAGTCGTAGGCCATCACCGCGACGTAGTCGTTGACCGCCGAGAGCGCCTTGTAGTCGTAGACGCCTCCCCAGACGGACGGCGCATCACTCGTCCTGGCGATGACCGCCTGGCTGACGATCCAGCCACGCGGCTTGAACGACAGGTGCAGCCGGCGCATGAAGTCGGTTAGCGTGTCGCGGTCGGTCTGGTTCAGCCCCTCAAAATCGATATGGATGCCGTCGTAGCCGTTCGTCGCGACGACATCGACCAGCTTGGCGACGATCGCGTCGCGTTCCTCGGGCGTGTCAATCTGCTTCGAGAACTCATCCCAGCGCGCCTCGTTCTGGATGAGCGGTACGACCTTCTTGCCGCGCTCCTTCACGAAGGCGGTCACCGCTGGCTGGGAGAAGTCCTTGATCGAGCCGTTGGGCGTGAGGTGATAGAAGTAGGGCGACACGACGTCGATTTGCTCGATGTTCTGCTCGAGCGAGACGCGGGATGTCGGGTCGGTCCCGACATAATATGCCCAGTTGACGAGGTCGCGGGCGCGCGCGACATCGTGGTCCCGACCGATCGTCAGCAAGGCAACGACGAGCCCCACGAGGGCGGCGCTGGTGAGGACGGCGGCGAGGCGGTCTCTGGTTCGGCGCTTGAGCTTCATCCTGCTGTTGTCGTCTCTCCCTGTACGG
>DAOKZM010000108.1:0-9058 GCA_035325665.1 Thermomicrobiales bacterium
GGCGGCGTCCAGTCGGCGGCCGGGGCGCCGGTGGTCGGCCGGCGGCGGCTGCCCGACGACCCCGAGGCCCGGGCGCGGCGCAAGGCGCGGCTGGAGCAGCGCGTCCTCGACCTGCGCTACGACATCCAGCAGGCGGAGCGCGCGCTGGAGGAGCCGAATCGCTGGACCGAGCGCATCGCCGAGCTGGACGAGGCGATCGCCCAGGCGGGCCGCGACGTCGCGACGATCCGCGACGCCCCGCCAGACGCGCCGGGCATCCCACTGCCGGCCTGGCCGGTGGCCGTTGAGGCGCTGCGGGCGCGCGAGCCGGCCGAGCTACGGCTGCGCGTCGGCGAGGCGCCGCTGCGCTACGTCGAAGATATCGACTGGGCCGAGCGCGGGCATCAGAAGGCGGCCGGTCAACTGCGGCGCGTCGAGGGAGACCTGGACCAGATGATGCCGGACACGGTGCCGGACGACCGGCGCGAGGAGTTGCGCGAGCACCTAGCCCACGGGCTGGCGACACTGGCCGAGGAGCTGCGCGAGCGCGCGCTCGACGGCCGACCGCTGCCGGAGCTGACTCTCGCTGACCTGGCCAGCCCCTGCCCCGAGTGCGGCGGCTGGCGCGATCTGCGCGGCCGCTGCCCGACCTGCCAGCAGCGCGCCTGGCAGATCGAAGCCCTGGAGGGCGACGCCCGCCGGCTGCGCAAGGAGCGCGGCGAGGCTCTGGAGGAGATGCAGACCCTGCGCGATCGCCTGCCCCTCCTCCGCCGCCGCCTGGCCGAGGCCGAGGCCGAGGCGGCAGCCGCGGGATAGCGGCGTGACGCGGGACGGCCCTCACCGCTGCCCAGAGGGCTCCCGCCTCCCTCGCCCAATGCTGGGCGAGGGAGTGTAGTCGGTCGGCAAGCACTGCTGCCGTTCTTCTCCCTTCCCTATCACAGGCCGTAACCCTCGACCGGCGCCTGACTCGTCCGATAGCCGATGTTCCCTACCGCGCCCTGGGCCCGAGGGAGTTAGCCTTGCCAAATTTCGAAGTTAGCGCTAGGCTTAACGCCTAACGGCTGGTTGGTCCGTAATGGCAGGCGTGTATTTGTGAGGCGAGGCGAATCGAGACAGGTAGGCGCGGGCAGGGTAGCGGCGCTGCTCGGCATCGTCATCCTGGCGCTCGTCATGGTCGGCTGCGGGCGCGAGGTTGGCAGCGCGCCGGCCGATATTGAGGGGCGGCAGATCCGCGCCGTCGCCACGACCGGGATGGTCGGGGACGTCGCGCGAAACGTCGGCGACGAGCGGGTCGCGGTGACGACGCTGATGGGGCCGGGGATCGACCCGCACCTGTACAAGGCTAGCGCTCGCGATGTCGAGGCGCTGGACGAGGCCGACATCCTCTTCTACAACGGCCTGCACCTCGAAGGCCGGATGACCTCGATCTTCGAGCGGCTCAGTGTGACCCGGCCGACCGTCGCGGTCGCCGAGGGCATCCCGGCCGAGCGGCTGCTCCGGCCACCGGAGTTCGAGGGCGCATGGGACCCACACGTCTGGTTCGACGTCGAGCTCTGGAGCTACACGATCGATGCCGTCCGCGACGCGCTGGTCGCGCTCGACCCGGCCCACGCCGCGACCTACCACGCCAACGCCGACGCCTACCGCGCCGACCTGGCCGCGCTGGACGCCTGGGTAGCCGACCGGGTCGCGACGATCTCCGCCAATAGCCGGCTGCTGATCACCGCCCACGACGCCTTCGGCTACATGGGCGCCGCCTACGGCCTGGAGGTTCGCGGGCTGCAGGGCGCCAGCACGGCGACCGAGGCGGGCGCCGCCGACGTCCGCGGGCTGGCCGACCTGATCGTCGAGCGGAGGATCAAGGCGATCTTCGTCGAGTCCAGCGTGCCGAAGGCGACGATCGAGGCGGTCCAGGCCGCCGTCCGCGCCCGCGGCCACGAGGTCACCGTCGGCGGCCAGCTGTTCTCCGACGCGATGGGCGGCGAGGGCACGCCGGAGGGGACCTACGTCGGGATGGTCCGCCACAACGTCGAGACGATCGTCTCGGCGCTGCGCTGAGGCGCGAGGAGAGGCAGCGATGTTCGACACCGACCTGAAGAGCGCCCCGCCGGTCCGCGTCCGCGACCTCACCGTCGCCTACCGCGAAACGCCGGTGTTGTGGGACATCGACCTCGACATCCCCGAGGGGCAGTTGGTGGCGATCGTCGGCCCGAACGGGGCCGGCAAGTCAACGCTGATCAAGACGATCCTCGGACTGGTCCGTCCTGCCAGCGGCACGGTCGCGATCTACGGCCAGCCCTACGAGCGCCAGCGCCGGCTGGTCGGCTACGTCCCCCAGCGCGGCAGTGTCGACTGGGACTTCCCCACGAATGTGCTAGACGTCGTCCAGATGGGTATGTACGGCCAGCTCGGCTGGATCCGCCGGCCGGGGCGGCGCGAGCGCGAGGCCGCGCTCGACTGTCTCGAGCAGGTCGGGATGGCGGACCTCGCCGGCCGGCAGATCAGCCAGCTCTCCGGCGGCCAGCAGCAACGCGTCTTCCTCGCCCGCGCGCTGGCACAGGACGCGCGCGTCTACTTCCTCGACGAGCCGTTCGCCGGGGTGGACGCGACGACCGAGCGAGCGATCATCGACGTGCTGCGCGAGCTGCGGGCCCGCGGCAAGACGCTGGTCGTCGTCCACCACGACCTGGAGACGCTGCGCGAGTACTTCGACTGGGTGGTGATGCTGAACGTCCGGCTGATCGCCAGCGGCCCGGCCGAGATGACGTTCTCCCGCGAGACGTTCCAGGAGACCTACGGAGTCCGGACCGCCGCGCTGACCGAGCTGTTCGACGCGCACGCCGTCGCGGCGGCGGGAGACTGAGCGTGATCCCGCAGATCCTCCACGACCTGTTGTTCGACTACACACTGCGCAATGTTGCGCTCGGATCGGCCCTGCTCGGGATCGTCGGCGGGGTGCTCGGCACGTTCGCCGTCCTGCGCCGGCAGGGGCTGGTCGGTGACGCGCTGGCCCACGCCGCACTGCCGGGGATCGCTCTGGCGTTCATGCTGACCGGCTCGCGGGCGCCGGCCGTGCTGATGCTCGGCGCGGCCGTCTCCGGCTGGCTGGGCACGCTGCTGATTCTACGGATCGTCCGCGATACGCGGATCAGCGAGGACACCGCGCTCGGCGTCGTGCTGACCGTCTTCTTCGGGCTGGGGATCGTCCTGCTGACCCAGATCCAGCACAGCGGCGACGCCAACCAGGCCGGGCTGGACCGCTATCTGTTCGGGCAGGCGGCGACGCTGGTCGCCGAGGACGTCCGGACGATGGCGGTGGTCGGCGGGGTGGCGCTGGCGATCGTCGCGCTGCTGTTCAAGGAGTTCAAGCTGCTCGCGTTCGACGCCGAGTTCGCCGCCAGCCTGGGCTTCCCGACCGACCGGTTGAGCATCCTGCTGACATCGGCGATCGTCCTGGCGGTCGTGATCGGGCTGCAGACGGTCGGCGTCGTGCTGATGGCGGCGATGCTCGTCGCCCCGGCCGTGGCGGCGCGGCAGTGGACCAACCGGCTGGGGGTGATGGTGCTTCTCTCCGGGGCGTTCGGCGCGGCGGCCGGGGTGACCGGCGCGGTCATCAGCGTCACGGCGCGGCACGTCCCGACCGGCCCAATGATCGTCCTCTGCGCGACGGTGATCGTGGTCGTCTCGCTGCTGTTCGCGCCCGAGCGCGGGATAGTGTGGGACGCGGTCCGGCGACGGGCGATGACGCGCGAGGCGCTGGCCTCCGGGCCAGGGAGGACGCCATGACCGCGCAGCAGACGATCCTGCTCACGGCGGTCTTCGCCGGATCGGCCTGCTCGCTGGTGGGGATATTCCTCGTCTTGCGACGGATGGCGATGATGGCCGACGCGATCAGCCACGCGATCCTGCCTGGGCTGGTGGCCGCCTACGTGCTGGCGAACGGGCCGAATCTGCTGGCCGGGATCGCCGGCGCAGGCGCGGCCGGGCTGCTGACCGTCGTGCTGGTCGAGGCGTTGCAGCGCAGCGGGCGGGTCAAGTCGGACGGCGCGATCGGGATCGTCTTCCCGGCGCTGTTCGCGCTCGGCACGCTGGTGATCTCGCGCTGGTTCTCGAACGTCCACCTCGATGCCGACGCCATCCTCTACGGTGAGATCGCCTTCTCCCCGTTCGACCGGCTGATCATCGGCGGCTACGACCTCGGCTCCCAGCCGCTGCTGGTCCTGGCGGCGCTGACGGCGATCAACCTCGCGCTGCTGCTGCTCTTCTTCAAGGAGCTGAAGCTGGCGACGTTCGACCCGGGCCTGGCAGCGGCCCTGGGGTTCTCGCCGGTGGTCATCCACTACGGGCTGATGGCGGCCGTCTCGGCGACGACGGTCGGTGGCTTCGCGGCGGTCGGGGCGATCCTCGTCGTCGCGCTGATGATCGTCCCGGCCGCGACGGCGTATCTGCTGACCGACCGGCTCGGCTGGATGGTCGCGATCGCGGTCACGATCGGCGCCGGATCGGGCGTGGTGGGCTACCAGATCGCCTGGACGCTCGATGTCTCGATCAGCGGGATGATCGCGGTCGTGATGGGCGTGGCGTTCGCGCTGGCGGCGACCTTCTCGCCGTCGCACGGCGTCGTCGCTCGCGCCATCCGGCGCGGTCGGCAGCGCGAGCAGTTCGCTGCCGAGGTGCTGCTTCTCCATCTGAACCATCACTCAGCCGGGGCCGAGTCGCTGACCCGGCTGGAGGTCGAGCTCGACTGGCCAGCGGCACGGCTCGGCGCGGCGGCGCGGCGCATCGAGAACGCGCGGCTGGTGACGGAGGCGGCCGGCGAACTCCGGCTGACCGACGCGGGACGGGCCGAGGCGGCGCGCATCGCCAGCGGGCTGGGCGTAGCCGGCGGCGACTAGCCCAGACCGTCGCGCCGCTCGACGAAGCTGCGGATCAGCTCCACGTTGTCACTCGTGAAGCCATCCACCCCCCAGGCGAGGACCTCGTTCAGTCGCGCCTCGCTGTTGATCGGCCAGGTGATGACCGTCGATACTCGCTCCTTGAGCGCATCGACGATCTCGGCGCTCAGCAGGCGGTAGTGGATCGAGACGGCGTCGTGGTCGTCGCGTTCCAGCCGCGTCCAGATACGGTCGAGCTGGCGCAGCCCGCCGATCGAGTGGACGACGGTGACCTGCGGATGCTCGCGGAACTCGTCGAGCAGACGCCAATCCTGCGAGGAGACGAGCAAGGGGCTATCGCCGAGATGCTCGTGGTACATGCGGACGAGCTCGTCCGCCAGGCCGGGCGCGCCGCGCTTGAGATCGACGAAGAGGGTCGTTTCTGGCGCGATCCCGTCGAGCAGCTGGTGGAGGGTGAACCGCGGCTTGCGGCCATCCTCGAGCGACCAGCGGTCCCACAGAACCGGGATCGGGCCGGCGGTCTTGGAGTGCCGCACCTCGAGCTGCCCGCGATAGAGCCAGACATCCGCCTCGACGAGGTCGGCCCCAGCGTCCTCGGCGAGCCGGAGCGCAGCCAGCGAGTTGCCGAACCGGTGCGCGACGGCGAATGGCTTCGGGAGCGCCGAAATTGGCGACGCGCGGCCACGCTCGGCGACTGCGACGGCCGCGCCGGCCGGGACATGAACGCCGTCTCCGAGCATCGGGGCTGGCTCTGGCGGCGCATCGGTCAGCGCCTCAAGCGCGGGCCGGATCGATGCGGGCGCGACCGGAACGATCGAGCGCTGCCAGATTGGCGCGACGCGGGTCACGAAGAGGTAGCAGCTGACGACCAGCAAGCCGCCAGCGATGCCGTCGATGATGTAGTGATTCGCGGTCAGGACGATGGCCATGTACATCAGCACCGGCATGATGATGCCGATGGCGCGGGCCCACCAGCGTCGCGCCTCGAAGAAGACGGCCATGCCGACGAGCAGGTCCCAGCCGAAGTGCAGGCTGGGGAATGCGGCGTATGGGTTCGTCAGGGCCGGCGGCTGGAAGACGCGGTACGAGTTCGAGTGCTTCGTGACGGTGTCGATCAGGCCGATGTCCGGGACGAGGCGCGGTGGCGCGACCGGGTGGAGCGCGAAGATCGCCATCCCGATCAGCCCGGAGAGGAACATCGTGTTGCGGTATTTCGGATAGGCGCGCGGGTGGGCGATGACGATCCAGGTAAACACTCCGGCCAGGAACGGCCAATGTCCCCAGATGTAGACCCAGTTGAAGAAATCGACCAGCCAGCGGTGTGGAGTGATGAGGCTCTGCAGCTGCTGCTCATGAAAGAGCCCGAGCCGCTTCTCGAATTCAATCAGGTCATACGCGTGGTCAAGCGCGACATCCCCGTTCGCATGGACCAGGCCGCGGACGAGGAAGTAGAACAGCGCGGCCGGCGCGATCATCAGGACCTCGCGGATCACCCGCACATGGCGCTGGTGTGACGCCGGAATCATCCAGCGCACTACCAGGCAGAGGACCATCAGGATGACGTAGACCCCGGTACTCCAGTCGAGCGGGTTGAACGTGACCGATGGCATGAACGGCGACTCCGACCATTCCGGGGGGCATCATCGACGCCCGGCTGCGGCCAGAAGGGAGACGCACCGATACGCGTTCCACAGAACTCAAGAATACGATGAGACGCAACCAGTCAGGGAAGGGACGTGAAACAGGGAAAAGCTCGACGCCTCCCGACTAGTCCGGAAGGCGTCGAAGGATCCGCAGATCAGGCGAGGAAGCTGAAGACGCCCAACAGGTCGGTGACGTGTGGGGTGTAGAGCAGGCCGACGACCGGAACGACGATGGCCAGATTGCTGAGCGCGACCAGGCGCAGCCGCTGGCTCTCGCGCCAGTGGCCGTACGCCCAGGCCAGGACGGCGGCGCCGACGATAGCGACCAGCAGCGAGACGAGGTCGTCCGGGCCGAGCGCCGAGCTGGAGCCGAAGACCGGCAGCAGCGTGCCGTCGCTCGCGCCGGCGATCAGCGCGCCGAGGCCGAGCGCGGCCAGGCCGAGGATCAGCGGCAGCCACAGGTCGCCGAGTCGGAACAGCAGCGCCGCGCCGATCGCGGCCGGGACCGGCACACCCATCTGCTGCAGCGCGACCGCCATCGAGACCTCGACCAGCCCGATGCCCTGGAAGACCGGAGCGACGAGGCTGAACATCGTCCCGGCAGTGAAGCCGACCAGAACGACAACCGGGGACACGTCCTGGTGCATCGCCCGCAGCGCGACGAAGAGCGCGGTGGCGTTGACTAGGTTCTGAGCCAGCCCGACGGCGAACGGCCAGGCCAGGTCCGGCACGCGAATGCCGTAGTCGCGGGCATGGTCTACGAAAGCGACGACACGCGCTGGCAGCCGGCGCTGGAGGCGGCCCGGCAGGTGTGAGTGGCGACTCTGGTGCAGCAGCAGGAAGATTGCCGAAGCCAGAACAACGAGCATGACGACCAGGACCGCCGCGCCGATCAGCGCGATGCCGGACGGGCGATGGAACAGGAACGTCGGGATCAGCAGCAGCACGAACGACGCGTAGCCGGTCGCGCTGCGCAGCGTCGTCGTCAGCACGGCGTCGTCGGTCGAAACGCCGCGCCGGGCAAGGTTGCGGATCAGGACATAGACCGAGGCCGGACCGCCGACCGGAGTCAGCGTGCCGACGACGTGGCGCTGGAGGTGAAGGTCGATGAGCTGGTGCAGGCGGACCCGATGCCCCAGCCGGCGCAGGATGACCTGGTAGGTCAGGCCGGAGAGGGCGATCGCGACGAGCTGGATGGCGACAATGCCGGCCAGCCAGCGCTGGTCGGCGGCCGCGAGCGCCGCGCTGATCTGCTTGATCTCGTCCTGCTGGCGAGCGACGAAGCCAACCGCGAGGAGTGCGAGAAGAGTAAGCCAGATGAAGACGCCATACCGGGCAAAGACGGCCCGACCTTGCCGGACCAACGAGCGAACGATTGGCATAACCAGTGGTTGTTCTCTTTCCCCATCCGCGCCGCGAAAACCCGCCCCCTGTTACGGGTTACCGCGATCGCGTGATGATTATCACGTGCGCGCCGAATCCTATCACATACCCTGTCCTGTCGAACAGGTACAGACCCGGCCATTCGGCCATTCTGATGATGCAAGGATCGGGCCACGGATGGGGGATGGAAGGCGATCAGGCGCCACCCGCGGCAACGGACGGAGACGGCGGGTTGACCCGCGCCTCCATCGACGGCTCGGCGTAGACGCGACGAGCCGGGACACTGACGATCTCCCGCTCGGGATAGCGCAGGGCGGTCAGCGCTCCACCGAAGGCGCAGCCGGTGTCGATGTTGATCGTGTTGTTGCGCCACTCGGCGGCGTGCATCGGCGTATGGCCGTAGACGACGAGCGGAGCGCCACGATAGTCGGCCGCCCAGTCGCGGCGGATCGGAAAGCCCCAGGGCGAGCGCTCGCCAGTCGGCTCGCCGAAGCGGCAGAAGGCGGAGATCTCACGGTCCACCCGGCCGATCATCCACTCCTCGATGCCGGCGTGGGCAATCACCAGCCGGCCGCGGTCGAGGATCCGGTACGGCGGGGTCTCGACCAGCAGATCGGCGATCGCCCGGCCGAGGACGCGCTGGCGCCGCGGCGGCAGCGCCAGCAGCTCATCCACCGTCTCGGCCAGCCCGTAGGTGAGCTGGACGTCGCGACCTATCAGGTAGCGAGCGAGCTTGCTGTCATGGTTGCCCGGCACGTAGAGCGCCGTCCCGGCCTCCAGCGAGGCGATCGCGATCGACCAGACGGCGATGCTGCCCGGCCCGCGGTCGTTGAGGTCACCGAGGAAGGCCAGCGTCCGGCCCTCCGGGTGCCGGACGATGTCGTCGTCGAGCCGGTAGCCGAGGCGGTCGAGCAGGTCGCGCAGCTCGTCGACGCAGCCGTGGACGTCGCCGACGATGTCGTAGGGTGGGGGTGTCGGGTCGCAAACGGCGGAGCCCTGGGCGATCAGGCGGTCCGGGGCGAAGGCGCCCGGCCGGTGGCGGTCGTGTCCGTTCCTGTTAGCCAAGCTCGCCCCATCTGCTCTCGTCTCCGCGTCCTCGTGAGGACGACTGGCCTGCGCCAGGCCGTATTGACATTCTCGCACGGGCGGCGCCGCCCG
>DAOKZM010000109.1:0-9044 GCA_035325665.1 Thermomicrobiales bacterium
CCGCTGCCACGCCCCCTCTAACCGCCGCGCCAACTCATCGTAGTCCATCGTCATCCTTGGCCTCCCCCGGCCCTCATCCCCTCTCCTCCATCCCTCGTCCCCCATTATCCCCCGATTGCCGCGTCGGCTCGCGTCCGGTAGCATCGCCTGAGCCGATCGATGCGGGTGAGGGGTGGGAGCGCAATGACGATGACCGGACGGCCGACGACCTGGGCGACGAATGGCGTCGTCGCCTCGCCGCACTACCTGGCGAGCCAGGCGGGACTGCGCGTCCTCCAGGAGGGCGGCAACGCCGTCGACGCCGCCATCGCCGCCAACGCGGTGCTGAACGTCGTCTATCCGCACCAGTGCCACGCGGGCGGCGACCTGTTCGCGATCGTCTGGCACCCCGGCGAGCGCAAGCTCTACGGCCTCAACGCCTCCGGCCCGGCTCCGGCCGGTCTCACGATCGACTACATCCGCGAGCGTGGCCACGACGCCATCCCCGAGCGCGGCGGCCTTACGGTCACCGTCCCCGGCGCTGTCGCCGGCTGGGCGGCGCTGCAGCATCGCTTCGGCGCGCGTTCTCTCGACCGTGTCCTGGACCCGGCCGTTGGCTACGCCCGCGACGGCGCGCCGATGCCGCGCAACTACGTCGCCGCGCTCTCCCGGCTGGCCGATGTCGTGGCCAGCCACCCCGGCATGCGCGCCGTCTTCGGCGGCTCGGCCTCCCGCCCCGGCGACATCATGCGCCAGCCGGCGCTGGCCCGCACGCTCGAACGAGTCGGGATCGATGGCCCACGAGCGTTCTACCAGGGCGAAGCCGCCGAGGACATGGTCGCGACGCTTCAGGACGCGGGGTCTCCGATGACGCTCGACGACCTGGCCGCTTTTGAGCCGGAGTGGGTCGAGCCGATCTCGACCAGCTACCGCGGCTACGAGGTCGTCGAGATGCCGCCCAACACCCAGGGCCCGGCCGTGCTGCTGATGGCCAACATCGTCGAGGGGCTGCCGGTCGCCGATCTTGGCCATATCACCGGCGCCGGCATCCACGCCTGGGTTGAGACGAAGCTGCAGGCGTTCGCGCACCGCGACCGCTACGTGGCCGACCCGCGCATGGTCGATCCCGCCGTCGAGCAGTTCCTCGACAAGTCCGTCGCGGCCCGGATGCGCGAGGCGATCGACATGGAGCAGACGAGCGCGGCAGGCGGCGACTTCCAGGACGGAGACACGATCTACCTCTGTGTCGTCGACCGCGACGGCATGGCCGTGTCGTTGATCCAGAGCGTCTACAACAACTTCGGCTCCGGCGTGCTGGCGCAAGGCGCGGGCGTCCTGTTCCACAACCGCGGCCGTGGCTTCTCGATGGACTCCGACCACCTGAACAGCCTCCAGCCCGGCAAGCGCCCATACCACACGCTCATTCCAGCGATGCTGATGCGCGACGGCGAGCCCGCCTGGGTATTCGGCACCATGGGCGCCGACGCGCAGGCGCAGGTCCAGCTCCAGATGCTCCTCGGCATGGTCGACTTCGGGCTGGAGCCACAAGCGGTCATCGAGACCCCGCGCTGGGTCTCCGGCGCGGACGCCGACCGCACCCGCTGGGTGAGGGTCGAGCCGCGCGCCGGCCAGGCGGCGATAGCCGACCTGCGCGACCGCGGGCACAACGTCGTCGTCGGCGAGGAGTGGGACTCGGCGATGGGCCACGCCCACTGCATCCTGATCGACCGCGAGCGTGGCGTCCTCGGCGGCGCCTCCGACCCGCGCGCCGACGGCATCGCCGCTGGGTGGTGAGCCGGCGTGCATAGCGTCCACCAGGCCGAGATCGACGGCGACATCGCGGCGGTGTACCGGCTCGTCGCCGAAGTCGATACGTGGCCCAGCCTCTTCCCCCACATCCTTGGCGTCGACGTCCTCTGGCGCGACGGAGAGGCACTCGTCGCCCGCGTCCGCGCCTCGCGAAGCGGCATCCCGGTCAGATGGATCTGTCACCGCGGGAACGACCGCTCAGCCTCGCGTGTCTTCGTCGAGCACATCGACGGCTTTGCCTACGGCCTCCGCGCGACCTGGGAGCTCGCGCCGCTGCCCGATGGCCGGACAATGGCCCGTCTCACCGTCGATCACCATGCGCAGGGTCTCGTCGGCCGTTGGCTCGATCCCATCGTCGTCGACTACCTCGCCACCCATACGCTCGCCATGCTGACCTTGCTCACCGAATCCGACCGCGCCGCACACGACGGTTGGGACATGGGGACGACCCTCACAGCTGCCCAGGAACCCTCTGGGTGACGGCTCCCACCCCCTCTCCCAACCTTGGGCGAGGGGGAGGAGCGTCCATGACTGCCTGCGCCTCGCCCCAAACCTGTCATGCGATCGCGACATCGTCGCCTCAATCTGCGATGCGCTCGACACAACGTCCGTGCGACGATGGGGCCAGCGCGATCGCGCTAGTCGCGCCAGCCCGACAGGAGGTGGCGATGAACCGCCCATTCCTGGCCGTCGCGTTTCGGGTCTGGCTGACCGAGATCGTGATCTCGGGCTTCAACTATTTCGTGCTGATGGGGTTGATCTACGAGCCGCTTTGGGGCGAGCTGCGTGCCCACCAGATCGGGATGACGATTCGGATCGGCTACATCGTCGCGCTGGCCTGGCTGCTCCAGCGCTTCTACCCCGACCACGACGAGCGTGACCTGGTCCACGCTGGCATTCTCTGGCTCGTCTCGGCGCTCGTCTTCGAGTGGGCCGGCAGCCTGCTGATCCAGCACCGGCCCGTCGACGAAATCCTCGTCGGCTGGCAGGTCTGGAAGGGTTACATGTGGCCGTATGTCCTGCTGGCCTACCTGCTGGCGAACCCGCTCGTGGGGCTCGTTCTGCGCCGGGATCGCGCCGCCGGCTAGCTGCCGAGCAGGTGGGGGAAGTGGCCGTTGTCGTGGGGGCAAACGTGCCCGTCCGGCCCGATCGGCGCGCCGCAGCGCGGGCAGGTCGGCCGGCCAGCCGAAACCACGCGCTCGATCTGCGTCGCCATCGTCCGCGCCCGCTGCAGCTCCAGCCGCACGACCACCGCGGGCGGGTCCTCTTCCTCGGCCTCGATGTCATGCGCGAAAAGGGTGATCCGCGCGCGCTCCTCGTCGAAACCGACCGCGAGCCGGCCGACGTGGTATTCGGCGCTCGCCGCTGGCACCGGCCCGACCGGGGCCGGCTCGACGTCGCTCACCCGTGCCGCGGCGACCCCTGCCGCCCGGAGCTGGGCGATCATCTGCTCGAACGCCATCCCGAGGGCCTGAAGCTGCTGCTTCTCCAGCCACAGCACGACGACGTCGCCGCCCTCGCCGAAGATCATCCGGAACGTCCGCTGGCCGGGGACGCCGATCGCCTCGGCGTCGGCGCGCTGGACGTCGTCAAAGTCAAATCGTCGCTCTGCCAAGCTACCTCACCGCCCACCATGGCTCGTCCCGCGTGTCCTGCCAGGCTCCAGTGTACTCGCAGGACACGTGCTACCATACCGCGCATTGACGCCCTGGACGAGAGGAATGCCGTCGTGACGCCGCGGCCGGAGCCACGCGATGCCGAAGCTTGAGTCGCGGATCGCCGAGGCCCAGCGGCGCGTCGATTCGGCCGCCATCGTCGAGACGCTCGCCGCGCTCGTCCGTATCCCGAGCGTCTACGACCCGGCCCGAGTCGATGGCAACGAGCGCGCCGCGGTTGACCTGGTCGCCCGCCTGCTGGACGACTGGGGGTTGTCGTACCGGCGGACCGAGGTCGCCCGCGGGCGGCCAAACCTCGTCGTTGACCTGCCCGGCCAGCGCCAAGGCCCCACCCTCGTCTTCGAAGGCCACACCGACGTCGTCACCGCCGGGGACCCTGACGTCTGGTCGGTCGACCCGTTCGGCGCGGAAGTGGTCGACGGCCGGCTCTACGGCCGCGGCGCCTGCGACATGAAGGGCGGCCTCGTCGCGATGCTCTACGCCGCCCGCGCGCTCCAGCTCTCCGACTGCGACTACGCTGGCACGGTACGGCTGGCTATCCTCGCTGACGAGGAGGGGATGATGCTGGGGGCCAAGGGATTTGTCGCCGACGGCGAGCTGGACGACGTCGCTGCCGCGATCATCTGCGAGCCGGAGGGGGACCGGCTCTGCATCGCTCAGAAGGGCGCGATCCGGATGCGGGTGAAGATCCTCGGCCGGATGGCTCACGGCTGCATGCCCGAGCAGGGGATTAACCCCGTCGCGGCGCTTGGCGAGGTGATCGTCGAGTGCCGCCGGATCGAGGCCGAGGTGCGCGCGGCGAGCCTGCCTCACGCCCTGCTCGGCCGCTTCTCGTTGACCCCGACCGTCGCGCTGGCCGGCGAGCCGGCCCAGGGCAACGTCATCCCCGCTCGCGCCGAGGCCGTGCTGGACATCCGCACCACCGCCGAGCACGACCATGCGGAGATTCGGGCGCAGGTGATCGACCGCGTCACTCACGCTGCCAGCCGTGTCCCCGGCGTCCGCGTTGACGTCGCTGTGCTCGACGACCGCCCGGCAACCGAGACCGACCCCGGTGAGGCGATCGTCGCCGCCGTCAGCGCCGCGCACGAAACCGAAACCGGCCAGACGCCGCCGTTCGGCGGCGTCCCCGGCTCGACCGACGGCACCATCTTCTGGGCGGCGACCGGTCTGCCGCTGGTCACCTACGGCCCGGGTGCGACGACCGTGCCACACCAGGCCGACGAGTGGGTTGCGCTCGACGACGTCGTCCGCTATGCGCGGACCTACGCCGGCGCCGCCCTTCGCTACTTCGATCTGATGGAGCAGGACGAGTGAGGATAGTCGTCGTCGGCGCTGGCGCGATGGGCGGGCTGATCGGGACGCGGCTGTCGGTGACCGGGCACGACGTCGTCCTCTTCGACACCTGGGCCGAACACGTCGAGACCATCAACCGCCACGGCATCGTCATCCAGGAGCTGGATGGCTCCGTCCTGCGCTACCGGATCGAAGCGACGACCGAGCCGCCGCCACTCGACCGGACCGACCTCGTCCTGGTCGAGGTGAAGAGCTACGACACCCGCGATGCGCTCCGGCCGTTCGCCGGCCGCGTACCCACCGAGACTTTCGTCCTATCGCTGCAGAACGGGCTCGGCAACCTCGACAATATGCGAGCCGCGCTGCCCAGCCACGAGCGACTGCTGATCGGCACGACCGCCCACGGATCGGCCGTGCTCGGCCCGGGCCGGCTGCGCCATACCGGCAAGGGCGCGACCGTCATCGGCGACCCGGCTACCCCGCAGGCACCGCGCTTCGACCTCGGGCCGCTGCGCCGCGCACTCGGCCGGGCGGGGTTCGAGACCGACGTCGCCGCCAACGTCCACACCGCCGTCTGGAACAAGCTCGTCGCCAATGTTGCGATCAACGCGCTGACCGCCATCACCGGCGTCCGCAATGGCGACCTGCTCGAGGATCCCGACCTCCAGCCGGTCATCGCCCAGCTCGTCGCTGAGACGGTCGCGGTCATGCAGGCGGCCGGTGTGCCACCGGGGATGGACGACCACCTCGCCTACGCCCGCAAGGTCATGCGTGACACCAGCGTCGCTTCCTCCTCGATGCTGCAGGACATCCGCTACGGCAGGAGGACTGAGGTCGACGCCATCAACGGAGCCGTCGCGCGGCTCGGCGCCGAATTGGGCGTCTCGACGCCGCTCAACCGGCTGCTGACCATTCTGGTCCACAATCGCGAGCGCGGAGTCCGGCGCGAGGGGCCGGCACTGAAGCTGGGAGGGGCATCCGATGACGAGTGAGACGACGCGCGAGAAGATCACCGCGCCGGCCATCCAGGCGATGAAGGGCGGCGACAAGGTCATCATGGTCACCGCCTATGACTATCCGACGGCTCGCGCCGTCGAGGCGGCCGGCCTGGAGGCGATCCTCGTCGGCGACTCGCTCGGCATGGTCGTCCTCGGCTACGAATCGACGATCCCGGTGACGATGGCCGACATGATCCATCACACCCGCGCCGTCATGCGCGGCGTCGAGACCGTCCACGTCGTCGCCGACCTCCCGTTCATGTCCTACCAGGTCAGCGACGCCCAGGCGGTCGAGAACGCCGGCCGGCTGATGAAGGAGGGCGGCGCCGACGCGATCAAGCTCGAGGGCGGCCGGGCGATGGCCAGCCGGATCGAGGGGATCGTCCGCGCGGGCATTCCGGTCATGGCCCACATCGGACTCACCCCGCAGGCCTCGGCCGCGCTCGGCGGGTTCAAGGTGCAGGGCCGTTCGCTCGACGCCGCCCGTGGCGTGATCGACGACGCGCTGGCGGTCGAAGCAGCCGGCGCCTACGCCGTCGTCGTCGAGGCCGTCCCGCGCCAGCTCGCCCGGATCATCACCAGCCGTCTCTCGATCCCGACCATCGGCATCGGCGCGGGAGCTGACTGCGACGGTCAAGTTCTCGTCAACGGCGACCTACTCGGCTCCTTCGACCGCTTCACCCCGCGCTTCGCCAAGCAGTACACCAACCTCGCCGCCGCCATGCGCGACGCCTTCGCCGCGTTCGCGGCCGAGGTCCGCTCCGGCGAGTTCCCGGCCAACGAGCACGGCTTCGCCATGTCCCGCGACGTCATCGCCACACTGGAGGCGGACGCAATCACAAAGCCTGCGTAGAGACAGCCCTTGGTCTTTCTCTACGAAAGGTTTGCGCGGCGTTCTCTCGCCCAGCGTTGGTGGCGACGGCGGTATCGAGGGTCGCTTCCTCGGCTGCGACCTCGGCCCCCTTCGGTATACTCCGGCGTCCGTCGCACGGCGGGCGAGATCTGGTCAGTGAGAGTGGGGAGCTCAGAACGTATGTCGATGAACCTGCGCAAGGCCGTGCTCGTTGTGGCCATGCTGCTACTCGTGGCGCCGGCCATCGCGGCCTGCGGCAGCGGTGGCGACGACCCGACCGCCACAAGCGAGCCGACGGTCGCGACCAGCGCCTCGCCGGAGGCGACGACTGCCGCCGCGACGGCCACCACCGCTCCGACCGAGGCCGAAACGACCGAGGCATCCCCCGCTGCGACCGCGACAGCCCCGAGCGCCGAGGCAACGGCGACGACCGCGGCCACCGAGCCTGCCGCGACCGCCCCCACCCAACAGGTGAGCGGCGACGTCGCCTACGGTTTCAACGTCTTTGCCTGGGGCAACGAGTCCGAGGCCGACCTGAACGCGCAGACGATCGACATGGTCCAGGGCGCCGGGTTCAACTGGGTCAGGCTGCACTTCTACTGGGGCGCCATCCAGCGCGCGCCGGACTGGTGGGACCCGCAGCCGGTCGACAACATCGTCGAGCAATACCACTCCGCCGGCGTGAACATCCTCGCCACCGTGTCGAACCCGCCGGACTGGGCCAAGGACCCGAGTGGCGAGAGCCTCGTCGCCAACTACGCCGACTGGCAGAACTTCATGTTCTTCATGGCCGAGCGTTACAAGGGCAAGGTCCAGGCCTGGGAGATCTGGAACGAGCAGAACCTGGCCAGCACGGTCGGCGGCGCCGTCCGCGTCGAAGACTACGCCGGCCTGCTCCAGGCGGGCTACCAGGGAGTCAAGGCGGCCGACAGCTCCGCCCTCGTCGTCTTCGGCGGCCTCACACCGACCGGTGTCAACGACCCCGCGATCGCCATCGACGACGTCCAGTACCTGCGCTCGTTCTACGAGTACCAGGGCGGATCCTACACCGAGTACTTCGATGTCATGGGCATGCACGCAAACGCGACCAACAACGGCCCCGACCTGATGTATCCGGACAACCCCGGCGCCGGCGGCTGGTCGCAGGACGCCAGCTTCTACTTCCGCCGCGTCGAGCAGCTTCACGACGTGATGACCGAGTTCGGCGACACGCGGCCGGCGTGGATCACCGAGTTCGGCTGGACCACGGAGAACCAGGCCGAAGGCTACGAGTACGGCGCCGACGTCAGCGACCAGCAGCAGGCCGACTACCTGGTCCGCGCCTTCGAGATCGCCCGCACCGATTGGGCGGCGTGGTGCGAGGGGCTGTTCGTCTGGAATCTGAACTTCTCGGCCGTCACCGAGCCAAGTGATGAGAAGTTCCCCTGGTCGGTCCTTAACGCCGACTTTTCGCCGCGCCCCGCGTATGACGCACTGCGCGCGATGCCCAAGCCCTGACCTGGCGACGGGCGATGCTCTGGGGAGGGCGGCGGGATGACTCGCCGCCCTTTTTATTTGGTGGTGTTAGCTTCCGGCGCGTGACTCCGGATCCCGGCAGCCCCTCCTGCTATTCCCCGCCGATCGAGGCCGCTCGCCGGCCGGCGCAGTCGCCTGCTCCGGAGCGCGTTCCGGCGATGCGCTCGTTCCTGCTCACCGCCCTCGACGTCGGGTTGCTCGCGCTGTTCTGGCTGGTGTTCTTCTGGCCGGTTCTCGTCGCGAAGGACCATCTGATCCCCTATGACCTGATCGACCAGCACTACATGTTTCAGGGCTTCATCCACCGCGCGCTCGCCACGGGCGAATCTCCCTGGTGGTCGCCGGACATCCTCGGCGGCTACCCGATCGTCGCCGATCCGTTGACGGCACTCTTCTACCCGCCGAACGCGGCGATGCATCTGCTGACCCGCGGTGACTTCCTGCCGTACTACCGGATGGAGGTGCAGCTTGCATTGCACTTCCTCTGGGCAGCGCTGGGAGCGTACGCGCTGGCGCGGGCATTGACCGGCTCGCGGATGGGAGGGCTGGTCGCCGGGCTGACCTTCGCCTTCGGCGGGTTCTTTGCCTGGCACGTCCCGCACCTCTCGCCGCTCTCGAGCCTGAGCTGGTTGCCGTGGACGCTGTTCGCCTACTGGCACGCGGTCACCAGGCGGAGCCTCTTCTGGACAGCGCTTGGGGCGGCGTCGTTCGGCATGCTCGTCCTGGCCGGCCACGCCCTGACGATCCTCCAGGCCGGCTACCTGATCGGCGGGCTGGCGGTCGCCGTCGCGCTGCTCACCTACCGGAACGATCCGTCCCGTGCCGGATGGGCGCTTGGCGCGGGGCTGGCGATCGGCGTCCTCGGCGTCGGGCTGGCTGCCGTGCACGAGCCCGAGCGTGACGCCGGCATAGGCCGGA
>DAOKZM010000110.1:0-713 GCA_035325665.1 Thermomicrobiales bacterium
CCCCACAGGATGAAAATCCCCATCAGGATCATCACCGCCCCGGAGAACCGTGCCAGCGGCTGCCGGTATTGGTCGAGCAGATCGCCGAAGATCGACGCGGACGCCCCCATCGCGATGAACACGAGCGAGAATCCGAAGACAAACGCCAGGCTCGGCCAAATCGACCGAACCCGCGGGGGTAGCGTCGCCCCGTAGCGACCGCCGGCCGAGCTGGTAATCAGCGACAGGTACCCCGGAAGCAGCGGCGCGACGCACGGCGACAGAAACGAGATGAACCCTGCCCCAAACGCCGTCAGCAGCCCGATCGACGACACCGCTACTTCCTCGCCTCGTCCACCATGTCCTGCAACTGCTGCAGGCTCGTCGCCGGCCCCGGTAGATGCGCCACGAGGTTGCCTTCGGCGTCCACGACAAACGTCTCCGGCACCCCGCTGACGCCGTAGTCGACGCCGATCTTCTCGCCGCTATCAGGCCCGGTCTCGTAGTTCACCTGGTACGTTTCGAGGAACGCCCGCGCGTCCGACTCGGTGTCCCAGATGTTGACGCCGACCATCACGACGTCGTCACCGAGCGCGCCGCGCGCCGTCGTCAGCAATGGCATCTCGTCGCGGCACGGCCCGCACCACGACGCCCAGAAGTTGACCAGCACGATCTTCCCGCGCTGGTCCGACAGCCGGAACGTCCCGCCGTCGAAGGTTGTGATCTCGAAGTCG
>DAOKZM010000110.1:725-3170 GCA_035325665.1 Thermomicrobiales bacterium
CCTCTTCCAGCACCAAGGCGCCGGACGCGTTCACCCGCCCGCCCTGCCGTACCCGCGCCTGCTCCGGCGCGAACAGCGCGAAAGCCAGTAGGCCGATCAGCGCACCGACCATTACCAGCGCGATCACCGGCACGACGACCGTGCGGAAGCGGCTGCGCGGTAACGCAACCTCGTCCGTAACGGTCACTCCCGCCGCTGGCTGCTCGGAGACATCGTCTGGAGAATTCGGGTCCTGCATCGCCGGCCCTCTATACGTCCGAGGTCTCGGAACACTCGTGGGGGAAGAGGGACTCGAACCCTCACACCTTGCGGTACGTGCTCCTAAGGCACGCGCGTCTGCCGATTCCGCCATCCCCCCGGCAAGGTAATCAGCTCGTCGTCAGTATAACAACGGGCGCCTCGATCGGTTCCGTCACCTGCTCGGCCGGCAACGATGCCTGGGCCGTGGCCCGGATACTGCAAAGGATGAGCCGGCCGCCTCGTGGGGACCACGAGGCGCGATCCGCAATGGCGCTAAGGAGACTGGGATGGGATCGTCTCGACATCCGCGCAGACGTCGGCGTGCACGCGCGCTGGCGCGATCGACGAGCCAGTCGTCGACACCCCACAGCCACCGCTACCGGGTCGCCGCGGTCAGCTCCGGCTGCTGCGCGCCGCCCGACCTCATCCTGGCCGACGGCAACGGCAACACCTTCCTGATGATGCCCTCCAGCCGCCGACTCGCCCCGCTCGACCGGGCCGACCGCGACGCGCTCGGTCTGTTCTACGAGACCACTCTCGACCTCTCGTGGCACACCCTCACCGAACTGCGCCGCCGCTTCTACAAGGCCTGACAAGGAATCGCCACCACTAAACCAACGGGACCACGGTGGCATCGAACGCAAACACGCCGGAACGGAGCGCCATTCGCGCCCCGTCCCGGCGTGCCGCCTCGTCGGATTGTGGCTAGCTACCGCAGCCGCAGCCTTGCGCCGTCTCGGCGTTCATGCCGGTGTCGAACGAGTGCCCGCAGGCGCATGACGCCACCGCGTTCGGGTTGCGGACGGTGAACCCGCCGCCCATCAGGCTGTTGACGAAGTCGATCTCCGCCCCGCCGACATACATCGCCGAGAACTCGTCGATGAGCAGCTTGACGCCCTTGGACTCGATGACAGTGTCGCCATCGTCGGCCATCTCTTCGATCGACATCCCATACTGCAGGCCCGAGCACCCGCCTGGCGCCACGAAGACGCGCAGCGCATGGTTCGGCGTGCCCTGCTCGGACAGGAAGTCGCGAAGCTGCTCGACAGCCTCGTCGGTAATCGTAAGCATCGACATGTGTGAACCTCCCATGGAACCAGCGCCCCGTAGCACTGTGGATACGCCTAAGTATATACCGTTCCGAAACCCCTGGGGATACTAACCCGCGCCCGATTCCTCATCGAGGATCGTCCGCAGCAGCCGAAGCTGCCGGCGTAGCTCTCCCGGATCGCGCCGGTACTCCAGCACCACCGCTCGCGGGCTGCCCCGCCCCAGCACCGCACGCAATAGCTGGACCTCGCGATCCGTCAATACCTCATGAACGTCGTCGAGCCGCGCGCTATTCCCGCCATCCGCCAGCGGACGCGGGCTGCTGACGTGCACCTCGACCGCCCGCTCCAGTGGCAGCGCGTTCAGCATCGCCTCCGGCTCGGAGTCGAGCCAGCTCGCCGAGACCACCAGATGCCCGATGTCCAGCAGCAGGCCGCAGCCGGTTGCCTCCAGCACCTCGCCAATGAACGCCGGCTCGCAGACGTGCTCGTACGCTCCCTCGGGGCAGTAGTCGAGGTTCTCAAGTAGCAGCGGGACGTCCAGCAGCCGGGCCGCCCGCGATGCCGTCGCAACGATCCGGTCACGCAGTTCGTCGCGCTTCAGCGGCGCCGACCGCGGCAGCATGTGCTCGTCGAATTGCACGCGCTCGGTCGAGAACCCCAGGTGCAGGCTAAACCATGGGCTGCTCGCCCGCGCGATCGCCGAGTTCGCCCGCTCCGCCCAGGCGCCGTCGATCGCCGCCGGGTCGGCCAGGCTCACGTCCTTGTCGAGGTTGTGCAGCAGCACCTGCCCCGGCCAGCTGCGCAGTCCGTCGTCCAGGCCCCAACCGGGCGCCTCGACGAATTCGACCAGCGCGTCGAGGTCGTTCAACGCTGCCGCAGCCGGTGTCCAGGTCGTCCCCAGCAGCGGCCGTGGGCCGCCGATCACGCCGCCAGCGCCTCGGCCATCTGCCGGCGAACCTCGTCGGCGAATGCCCCGGTCGAGAGCGCGTCGCCGCTCTGCGCGATGTCCGCGGTGCGCGCCCCGGCGTCCAGCGTCCGGGCGACCGCGTCCTCGATCGCCGCTGCCTGCGCCTCCAGCCCGAACGACACCCGCAGCATCGTCGCCGCCGAGAGGATGGCCCCGGTCGGGTTGGCGATGCCCTTCCCGGCGATG
>DAOKZM010000110.1:3180-9018 GCA_035325665.1 Thermomicrobiales bacterium
TCGAAGATGCCGAAACGCCCGCCCTCGCCGATGCTGGCGGACGGCAGCATGCCCAGCGACCCCGCCAGCACCGACGCCTCGTCACTCAGGATGTCGCCGAACGTGTTCTCCATGATCAGCACGTCGAACGAACCAGGCTGGGCGATCAGCCGCATCGCGCAGGAGTCCACCAGCTGGTGCTCGGTCGCGATCTCAGGATGGTTTGCCGCGACCTCCTCGACCACCGATCGCCACAGCTGCGATGTCGCCAGCACGTTCGACTTGTCGACGCTCGTCACCTTGCGGCGCCGCCCGGCCGCGAGCTGATAGCCCAGCTCCGCCAGCCGCCGGATCTCCCCCTCGCTGTACGCCATCGTATCGACTGCCTGCCGGCCGTCCTCCGTCTGCCACTGCTCCGAGGGCTTGCCGAAGTAGAGCCCCCCCGTCAGCTCGCGGACGATGACGAGGTCTACTCCGCGCACGACCTCGGGCTTCAGCGGAGACGCGTCAGCTAGCGCGTCGAACACCTTCACTGGCCGGACGTTCGCGAACAGCCCGAGGTCGTAGCGCAGCTTCAGTAGCCCCGACTCTGGCCGCCGCTCGCGCGGCTGCCGTTCCCAGGCCGGCCCGCCGACGGCCCCGAGCAGCGCCGCGCCACAGCCGCGCGTCGCCTCGATGTCCTCGTCGCGCACCGGCACGCCGTGCGCGTCGATCGCCGCGCCGCCGATGTTGCGCGTCTCGAACGCGAACGCCACGCCGGTCGCCTCGCCAACCGCGACCAGCGTCTTGCGCGCCTCCTCGATCACTTCCGGGCCGACTCCGTCTCCCGGCAGCAGCATGACCCTGTAGCTTGGCCCGTCCGTCACGCGCTAGCCCCCGACTTCGCCGCCCGCTGGCGCACCCGCTCGGTCACCGCCTCAATCAGCCCGCCGGCGTTAACGATCTCCTGCACGTAGGGCGCGTGCTGCTTTGCCGTGTAGGTCTGCCCGGTCCGCGTGTTGACCACGAACCCCTCGGTCGTGTCCACCTCGAGGATGTCCCCCGTCTCGGCATCCGCGACCGCCTCCGGACACTCCACCAGCGGCAGCCCGATGTTGATCGAGTTTCGGTAGAAGATCCGTGCATAGCTCTCCGCTAGCACCACCGACACGCCGGCGCCCTTGATCGCCAGCGGCGCGTGCTCGCGCGACGACCCGCAGCCGAAGTTTTTCCCGCCGACGATGATGTCCCCCTCCTGGACCTTCTGGGGGAACTCGGGGTCGATGTCCTCCATGACGTGCTCGGCTAGCTCCTTGGCGTCGATGGTCAGCAGATACCGCGCCGGAATGATCACGTCCGTATCGATGTCGTCTCCGAACTTCCAGATCCTGCCTCGAAACTGCATCTCTCCCCCGTCATCTACCAGCGACGCCCAGCGCCGCGATCGTCCCTACGCGGCGTTTGCGCGTTCGTCCCTTCCCTCGTCTCCCCCTCTCCCCGCGGGAGAGGGGGTCGGGGTGAGGTTACCCCGCCCTCAGTCCCCGAACGCCCGGAACATCCAGTCGTCCGCCGACTGCTGCTCCTGCCAGCGCCGCACCAGGCTGTCGATGTCGCCGCCCTCGTTCGCGCCGACGCTCGTCCGCACCCAATCGTAGACGCGAAGCACGGTGCCAACGTCCGTGCCGTCCGGCTGGAGCCGCGCGCACAGCGCCGCCGTCAGGGTCCGCGCCTGCTCGTCCCAACTGCTGAAGGTATTCATCGTCGTGTCTCCTCTATCTCAGGAAGCCGTGTTGTCCAGCATGGCCGGCGTGCCGACGTGGCCGAGGACGGCGCTCGCCGCCGCGACCCGTGGTCCTGTCAGGATGACCTCGGACTCGCGATGCCCCATCCGGCCACGGAAGTTGCGGTTCGTCGTCGAGACACAGCGCTCGCCCTTGGCGAGCACTCCCATGTAGCCGCCCAGGCAGGGTCCGCAGGTCGAGGTGCTGAAGACCGCCCCGGCGTCCATGAACACCTCGTCCAGCCCCTCCTTCGTCGCCTCGCGGGCCACCTTCTGCGACCCCGGGATGACAATACAGCGCACCATCGGGTGCACCTGCCGGCCGCGCAACACCTCGGCCGCCTGGCGCAGGTCCGATAGCCGCCCGTTGGTGCACGACCCGATGACCACCTGATGGATCGGATCGTCGCCGACCTCGTCGGCCGCGTGCACGTTTGACGGTAAGTGCGGCAGCGCCACCACCGGCTTCAGATTGGTCACGTCGATCTCGACCACCCGCGAGTACGTCGCGTCCGGGTCGGACGCGAACGGCGTGTAGTTGCCGTCCGTCACCTGGTCGAGGAACGCCTTCGTCTTGTCGTCGAACGGGAAAATGCCGGTGTCGCCGCCGGCCTCGATCGCCATGTTGCACATCGCGATCCGGTCGTCCAGCGGCAGCGCGTCGATGACCGGGCCGGTGAACTCCATCACCGAGTTCAGCGCCCCATCGACGCCGATCAGTCCGATCGTGTGCAGAATGAGGTCCTTGCCGCCGATGTCCTCCGGTAGCGTCCCCGTGTAGACCAGCTTGATCGTCTCCGGCACCCGTACCCAGGTCGTCCCCAGCGCCATCGCGGCGGCGATGTCGGTCGAGCCCATCCCGGTCGAGAATGCGTTGAACGCGCCGTAGGTGCAGGTGTGCGAGTCGGCGCCGATGATGATGTCGCCCGGCTTCGTCAGGCCGTTCTCCGGCAGCACCACGTGCTCGATCCCGGCCCGCCCGATCTCGAAGTAGAGCGTCCCCTGCTGGTGGGCAAACTCGCGCATGATCTTGGCCTGCTCGGCCGCCTTGATGTCCTTCGCCGGCACGAAGTGGTCCGGCACGAACACGACCTTCTGCGGGTCGAAGACCTGCTCCAGCCCTGTCTTCTTGAACTCGGCAATCGACAGCGGCGCGGTGATGTCGTTCGTCATCACCAGGTCGACCGCCACCTCGACGATCTCCCCCGGCGTCACCGTCTCCCGCCCGGCCCCCTTGGCCAGGATCTTCTGGGCCATCGTCATTCCCACGTCAGACCACCCCCTCCGCCTTGAGCGGCGCGCGTACCGCCACTGCCGCCTGGTTCAATGCCGTCAGATACGCCCGCACGCTCGACTCGACGATGTCGGTTGCCACACCGTGGCCGCTGAAGATCTGCCCCTCGACCTGTATGCGCACCGCCACCGAGCCCTGCGCGTCCTCGCCCGGCGTCACCGCGTCGATGTGGTACTGCACCAGCTCGGCGTCGATCCCGGCCACCTGGTCGATCGCCTGGTAGAGCGCGTCGATCTGGCCGTTGCCGCGCCCGGTCGCCTCCCGCTCGACACCGTTGACATCGACGATCACCGCCGCCTCCGCCTCGCCGTCCGACCCCGAGTGCGCCCGCCACGCCAGCAGCGTGAACGGCTCCGGCCCGAGGTGCTGGAGCTCCTCCTCGACGATCGCGACGATGTCCGCGTCCGAAACCGTCTTCTTGCGGTCGGTCAGCTCGATGAAGCGGATGTACAGCGCCTGCAGCCGGTCGGCGTCGACCTCGTAGCCCAGCTCCTTCAGCCGCTGCCGGAAGCCGGCCCGTCCCGAGTGCTTGCCCATCACCAGCTTGCTGCCGGTCCAGCCAACCGAGTCGGGCGTCATGATCTCGTAGTTCTCCGGGTGCTTGATCACTCCGTCCTGGTGGATGCCGGACTCGTGCGCGAAGGCATTGGCCCCGACGATCGCCTTGTTCGGCTGGACCGGGATGCTCGACGCCCGCGTCACCGTCCGGCTGGCTGGCACGATCTCCCGCGTGTTGATCCGCAGCTCATAGTCGCCGAAGTAGTCGCGGCGCGTTCTCAGCGCCATCACGACCTCCTCCAGCGCGGTGTTGCCGGCCCGCTCGCCGATTCCGTTGACCGTCACTTCCACCTGCCGCGCTCCTGCCTGGATCGCCGCCAGCGTGTTCGCGGTGGACATCCCCAGGTCGTCGTGGCAGTGGACCGAGATCACCACGTTCTCAATCCCCGGCGTGTGCGCCTTCAGGTACTCAATCAGCCGCGTGTACTCCTCCGGCGTCGTGTAGCCGACCGTGTCCGGCACGTTGATCGTCGTCGCGCCCTCCTCGATCGCCGCGCCGAACAGCCGCGCCAGGAACGCCCAGTCCGCACGAGTCGCGTCCATCGCCGAGAACTGCACGTCGCTCAGATAGCTCTTGCAGCGCCGGACCGCGGCCCGCGACATCTCCAGGACCTCGTCCGGGCTCTTCCTGAGCTGGTACTGCATCTGGATCGGCGACGCGTTGACGAAGGTGTGGATGCGCGGGGTCTCGGCGGTGCGCACCCCCTCCCAGGCCGCGTCGATGTCGGTCGGGTGCACGCGCGCCAGCCCGACGATCACCACGCCGCGCGCCTCGCGTCCGATCGTCTGGACCGCCTCCAGGTCGCCCGGTGACGCCGCCGGATAACCGGCCTCGATGATGTCCACGCCCAGCCGTACCAGTTGTCGCGCGACCTCGACCTTCTCCGGTGTCGTCATCGTCGCCCCCGGCGACTGCTCGCCGTCGCGCAGCGTCGTATCGAAGATCAAAACTCGCTCGCTCATGCGATCGCCCTCCCTGCTGTCGAAAGACCGGTCGTCGTCTTCAGCTGGCCCCGCGATGGGGCCCGGTAAGCGACAGCCAGCCCCGCGATGAGCGGCGGAGCGCCTGCTGTCCGTCGAGCTGAATTCCGATCCTGCGTCCCACGGCGATCGACTGCTCCAATTTCAGAGAAACAAAAAACCCGCCCCAGATAGGGACGGGTTCAACCCGCGGTACCACCCTGATTGACCGGCGTTATTACCTCCACCCGCTGGCGGGGACGCCGGCCCACTCGGCAAGCTGTAACGGGCTGACCCGGCGCGGCCTGGAGAGACTACTTTCGACCGCGCGGCTCGGGTGCGAGTTCGCGTCGCTCGTCACACCGGGCTCCCACCTGCCCCCGGCTCGCTGCGCGACTGCCGACGCTACTACTCACCGTCGTCGCCAATGTACTCCAGCAATCTACCAACGTCCTCGGGGCTTTGTCAAACGCAGCCGTTCATCGCGCGTCCCACGTCCCTACTGGTAGTACACCCCCGCCGCCGTAATCAACAGCCACGGTGGCTCGCCGACATTGCCATCGGCGGACGCGTTCACGATCGTCAACGTGTTCTGCCCGGCCGGCAACGCGCCGATATCGCCGACCAGCCAGGCTACGTCGGTCCACGATTCGTTGTTGAACGGGCTCGGCCCTTCCCAGATCAGGTAGTCGTTCAGCCACAGTTGCATCGGCACGTGCGCCGTCTGCTCGTCGTCCATCCCGGTCACCGTCACCAGGACGTACTGCGTGGCCGCGTTGTTGATCTGGAACGTCGCCGTTCCGCTGTGCACGTCGCTATCTCCGCCGTACAGATGCACCGCCGGCAGTCCGTACAGCCGCCCGTCGTCGCGCCGGTACGCGCCGTCGAAGTCCCCCGCGTTGATCGTCACCGATGGTCCCTGGAAGATTCGCTGCGGCACGACCGAGAGTGGGAACGGTGTGTTGAACGCTACCGTCGGCACCGGCGGGTCCGACGTTGGCGTCGGCGGCTCGGGTGTGGGTGTCTGGGTCGGCTCCGGCGTCGGAGTCGGCGTCTGCGTCGGCTCTGGCGTCGGGGTCGGTGTCTGGGTGGGCTCCGGCGTCGGCGAGGGCGTCTGAGTTGGCTCGACCGTCGGCGTCAGCGTTGCCGTTGGCTTCAGCGTCGCCGTCGGCGTCGCTTCGGTCGTCGGCGAGGCGGCGAACGGCGGTGAGTTGTCGGCGTCACCCTGGCTGGCCAGCACGATCGCCGCGATCACCAGCGCCAGCAGCAGGAACACCAGCAACGGAAC
>DAOKZM010000111.1:0-651 GCA_035325665.1 Thermomicrobiales bacterium
CCTCGATGCTCGACTGACCCAGCCACGGCATGCAGCCACGACATGAACAAGCACTGACGCATGAGCATCATGACTTGTGCCAGACAGTCCATGAGGCGTAGGATAGGAGCATAACCGATGTCCCATGGCCGAGAGGAGGCGGCATCGATGCATACAGATATCACCCCGCAACGCCATACAGTCTCCCAGATGTGGTTGATCGCATGCGCGCTCATCGCTGCGAGCGTGTTGATGATGGCGGGCGCGATGTGGCATTCACCTGTGATCAGCGACTCTGAGGCGTCAACCGGCACACTTGCGACGGCAGGCTGGCCGCCGCTCGCGGTAACGTATCGGATGGACGACACCATCGCCCGGCTCGACTACCAGGACGCGCGTCACTGGCGCAAGGAGGTGCTGGAGAGCCGCGGCCATCCGGCGTCTGTCGGGACGGTGATGTCCTTCGAAGATTCCACCGTCCGCCACTACCCAGTGAATACGATCGACGCGCGCACGGGCCAGGCCGCAGTGGAGCAGGACACACTGACTGACGGCATCGCGGTGCCGGAACGCTGGCTTCATCCGGGATTCGCGGCCGTGCTGAAGTACAAGCACTACGTCGTCAGCGACGGCGATACCCCCCAGACGCTCGTCTACCGGCAGGTCTTCCCG
>DAOKZM010000111.1:669-2770 GCA_035325665.1 Thermomicrobiales bacterium
CACCGACGCCGCAGCCGGCTCCCTGCGCGCATAGCGACACCTACCGCGAGGTCGAAAGCTGGACTTTCCGCACCGACGTAACGCCACCGATGGTCATCGCTGGCCGCTCCGAAACCGATGGCGAGGTGCTGTGGCAGGTCGAGGTGCTGAACGTCGACTTCGCGCCGTAGCTGAGCCTCGTTCCAAGCGCCAATGGCACAATCCCCCCAGACGCCACCAGCGCCGGGGAGGAGTCGATGAGAGTCCTGATTGCCGACGACCACGCGCTGTTTCGGGATGGGCTGCGCAGCCTGCTAGAGGCGCGCGGGATCGACGTGGTCGCTGAGGCGCGGAACGGACGCGAGGCGGTCGAGCTGGCGCGGCGCGAGCGGCCGGACGGCGTCCTGATGGACCTGGCGATGCCGGAGGTCGGCGGGCTGGCGGCGACGCGAATCATCAGCGCCGACCTGCCGGACGTCCGCGTCGTCGTCCTGACGGCGTCCGAGGAGGACGCCGACCTGTTCGAGGCGATCAAGTCCGGCGCGCAGGGGTTCCTGCCGAAGGACATCGAGGCGCGGCGGCTCTTCGAGCTGCTCGACGGCGTCACCCGCGGCGAGCCGGCCCTCACCCCCGGCCTGGCCCGCAAGCTGCTCGACGAGTTCGCCCAGCCCAGCGCCGCCCGCCAGGAGCGCCCCTCGGCTGGGCTCACCGACCGCGAGCGCGATGTGCTGGAGCTGCTCGTCCAGGGCGTGACCTCCAACCGCGAGCTGGCCGAGCGGCTCGTCGTCTCCGAGAACACGGTGAAGTACCACCTGCGCAACATCCTGGCGAAGCTGCACCTGGAGAACCGCGCCCAGGTCGTCGCCTATGCCCTGCGCAACCAGCTCGTCGCGCCACCCGAGCGCGACCGCGGCTGATCCCCACCCCGCCGGGTAGGCTCGCCCCACCCCGCTCCGCCTCGGAAAACTCCCCCACCGGTCGTGTCGCGCCTTCCCGACCCTCCCGCACGATTGAGAGTGCGCGATCCGGCGCGTGCCCGAGGGTCCCGTGGCGCAGCAAACGCATCCAACACCGAGCGCTGCGCATCGCGGGCCGGTCGCGGCGCCGCCGCTGACCACCGCGCTGTTCGGATCCACGAGCTTCGCCTGGCTCTGGCTGGCTGCCCGCGCCTGGGTCGGCTGGCTCTGGCTCAACGCCGGCCGCGACAAGCTCGGCGACGGCCGCTGGATGGACGGCGGCGCGCTGCGCGAAACGTGGGCCGCCGCGATTGCGAACGGCCACGTCCATCAGCCCGCCCGCTGGGCGATCGGGGGGATGCTCGACCGCGGCTGGGAGAGCTGGCTGGGGCCGGCGCTGGCTATCGGCCAGACACTGGTCGGCATCGCCGTCCTGCTGGGGCTGCTGACCGGGCTGGCGGCGCTCGCCGGCCTCGGACTGGCGGCGACGCCCGGGCTGGCCGGCAGCGCTGGCGCCGACCCGTTCGTCGCGCTGCTGGCGGTCGGCCTGGTGCTCGCCTGGCGCTGCGCCGGCTGGATCGGGCTGGACCGCTGGGTCCTGCCGCTCGTCGCCGCCTGGTGGCGAGCCGCGCGCATCAGCCGCCGGCCGGGGCGACCGGGCCGGCCAATTCTGGGAACCGACCCGTCCGGGATGAGGAGCGCGCCCGGGCGGACGTCGCGATGAGTCGCGTTCCACCGTCTATCGCTACCTTCTGAAGGGGGAAATCGCTCGATGTCGATCAAGAACGAGACCAGCCGGATCACGCGGCGCAACTTCGTCGGCCTGGTTGGCGCGGCCGGCCTCGGCGCGGCCTCGGCCGCCGTCTTCGGCGCCGCCGCCGACCCCGAACGCGAGGTCGTCCAGGGTATCCCGGCGGTCACCCCAGCCGCGCCGGACGCCGCGACCGCCGGCCACGAGGGCCACATGGCGGCCGGCGAGGCGACCCCCGGCGCCGGCACACCGGCCACCGGCAGCGAGACCGTCGACGAGATGGACGCGATGCACGAGGAGGGCATCAAGGCGTTCCCGGCCCCGACCGAGGGGCTCGGCGGCCAGCCGCTCGAATTCGAGCTGGACGGCGACGTCAAGGTCTTCCGGCTGACCTGCGACGTCGTGTCCTGGGAGT
>DAOKZM010000111.1:2780-6106 GCA_035325665.1 Thermomicrobiales bacterium
ACAACGGCGTTATCCCCGGTCCGGAGATCCGGGTCAACGAGGGCGACAAGGTCCGCGTCCACGTCACGAACAACCTGCCGGAGAGCACGGTCATTCACTGGCACGGCCTGATCGTCCCGAACGACCAGGACGGCGTCACGTTCGTAACGCAGCCGCCGATCAAGCCCGGCGCCGAGTACACCTACGAGTTCCAGCTCCGCGAGGGCAACACCGGCTCGCACATGTATCACTCGCACCACAACGCCGCTGAGCAGGTGACCAAGGGGCTGCTAGGCGGGTTCATCGTCGAGCCGAAGAACCCGAAGAAGTACGGCGAGTACGACCGCGAGCACACGATCATCCTCAACGATGGCCCGATCGGCGGGTTCACCCTGAACGGCAAGAGCTTCCCGGCCACCCAGCCGGTTACGGCCAAGAAGGGCGAGAAGGTCCTCATCCGCTACATGAACGAGGGCCTGATGATCCACCCGATGCACTTGCACGGCATGCCGCAACTGGTCGTTGCCCAAGATGGCTGGCCGCTTCCACAGCCGTACTACTGCGACACGGTCAACATCGCACCGGGCCAGCGTTTCGATGTGATCGTCGATGCCACCGAGGTCGGCGCCTGGGCATTCCACTGCCACATCCTGTCCCACGCCGAGTCGAAGCACGGCATGTTCGGCATGGTGACACTCTTCATCGTCGAGGAGTAGAGCGCCAATTGCCTCCGAGAGGAGGCGCGCGATGCGCCGACGGATCGTGGTCCCGCTCGACGGCTCGCCACTGGCCGAGCTGGCTCTGGCCCACGCCGAGGGCCTGGCGCGGCTGGGAAGCTTGCCGATCCACCTCCTGCGCGTCATCGACGACGCGTTGCCGACGACCGGGCTCGAGTCGATGACCGCGCTGGCGATCGACCCGACCCCGGCCGCCGCGCTGCTGCGCGACTCGCGCGAGGATGCCCAGGCCTACCTCGACGCCACCCGGAGCAATCTGGCGGCGCGCGGGCTCACTGTCGACAGCGAACTGCGGATCGGCCGGGTCGTCGGCGAGCTGCTCGAGACGCTCGGCCCGGGGGACATCGTCGTGGAGGGGCGCGAGCCGGAGCTGGTGGAGACCGCTGGCTACGACCACTAGCCGCCACGGCAAGATCGACGGCCGGGGGCTTATCCCTCGGCCGTTCGCATTCCCGGCCGGACGTGGCACACTCGCGGCGCGACGAGGGGAGCAGCGTGGACCAGCAGCCCGAGCCAACGCCGACCAATCTGACGGCCGACGATACCGGCAGCGCGCCAGCCTGGGCATCGCGGCCGCTGCTGCTGGCGCTCGGGCTCTTTGCCGGGGCGCTGGTCGTGATCCTCGTCCTCGTCGCCCGCAGCGGGGCCGGCGGCGACCCGCTCGACGCGCGGTTGCTGACGCTGGAGCTCGCCTATCCCGCCGGCCAGCCGGCCGTCGCCAACGTCGAAGGGCAGCCCGGCGCCGCGTCCGGCGGCGCGACCGTCACCTGCCGCGCCGCCGACGGCCACCAGCGCCTCGGGCGCGCGACGGCCGGCGACGACGGCAGCTTCGACGTCGAGCTCGACCCCGCGCCCTGGCCGCTCGACTCGCTGACCGGCGACGGCGCGAAGACGATCAACGACCGAGTCGAGTGTCGCGCCGGCAGCGGCGACTGGGTGACACCCCTGCGCCAGCCACGCGTACGGATCAACTGACCCCCGCGCCACGAGCGGCGTTACACTGTACTCCTCGGGACATCCAGCTACATCACGAGGAGGCGGCCATGCCCAGAACGCACCACATCGAGGTGGACCAGAGCAAGCGCGTCGGCGATCAGCCTTCGATCGGACACAACCGGTGGCACGAGGACATCCCGCCCGTCATCGAGGTCGAGCCGGGCGACCGCGTCGTCATCGACACGATGGACGCCTTCGACGGCCAGGTGATCAAGACGATGCTCGACGCCGATGTCGGCACGCTCGACCTCGGCCCGGTCCACCCGCTGACCGGCCCCGTCTTCGTCAAGGGGGCCGAGCCGGGCGACCTGCTGGAGATCAGGCTCCACGACATCGAGCCCGACCCCTGGCAGGACCACGGCTACACCGCGCAGGTGCCGGGATTCGGGTTCCTGCGCGACGTCTTCACTGAGCCGTACATCGCCCACTGGAACCTGACGCGCGACTACGCCGAGTCGCCGCAGCTGCCGGGCGTCCGCATCCACTCCGGCGCGCATCCGGGCGTCCTCGGCGTCGCGCCGTGGAAGGCGTTGCGCGAGCTGTCGATCCGCCGTGAGCAGGCCGCGCTCGCCCGAGGCGGCTTCGTGCTGATGCCCGACGAGCACGGAGCCGTCCCCGCCGGCCAGGTCGCCATTGAGGGATTGCGGACCGTGCCGCCGCGCGAAAACGCCGGCAACATCGACATCAAGCAGATCACGCCCGGCGCCAGCGTCCTGATCCCGGTCCATGTCGAGGGCGCGCTCTTCTCGACCGGCGACGTCCACTTCGCCCAGGGCGACTGCGAGGCGACCGGCACGGCGATCGAGATGCGCTCGCGCGTCCACGTCAGCTTCGCGGTCCACAAGGGCGAGGCGGCGCGCAGAAACGTCCGCTCGCTCCAGGTCTTCCGCGACACCTACTTCAACGAGCCGGTGCTGGCGACGCCGCGCCGCTTCTACGCGACGACCGGTCTCTCGACGACGCACGATGATGAGATCCGGCCCGAGGACCTGAGCGTCGCCGCGCGCAACGCGCTGCTGGCGATGATCGACTATCTCGGCGACCGGGGCTACTCCCCGCAGCAGGCGTATACGATCTGTAGCGTCGCGGTAGACCTGCACGTCAGCCAGGTGGTGGACGTGCCGAACTTCATCGTGACCGCCGTCCTGCCGCTCGATATCTTCCTGTAGGAATCGTCACCTGTCACGCCGAAGCGGCTTGGCGTCTTGAGGATGGCCGCCGCTTCGGCTATCCTCGTGCCGGGATCCACCGGCGCAAGCTCAGGGCACAAAGGCAGTCAGGCGACACGACCGACTCGCCCGAGGGTGCGTACATTGAATGCACCCATAGGCAGCGAAACAGTCGTATCGACCGCGACTGGGAGCCCGGAACCTGACGGGCCGGAACGGCGCATCGCCTCCGGCGGGGGCCGGGGGGTGCATCGGCGTATCTCGGATGGAGAGAGGAACCCCGTGACACACCACCACGACGCGGAATCGTCCAAGCTCGTATCAACGGAGTCGCTGTCCCGGATCGCCGGCAGCCGCCTCAGCCGGCGCCAGATCCTCCGGCGCGGCGCCGCGCTCGGCCTGAGCGTCCCGGCCATCGGCTGGCTGCTGGCCGCCTGCGGCGGGG
>DAOKZM010000111.1:6136-8985 GCA_035325665.1 Thermomicrobiales bacterium
CCAGACCGGCAGCATCCCCGACCTCGACCCGCAGTCCGCCTACGACTCCGACGCTAGCGCCATCTTCTTCGGCGCCTACGAGATGCTCGTCCGCCTCAAGGGCAGCGACACCTTCGAGTACGAGCCGATGCTGGCGGAGAGCTGGGAGGGGAACGCCGACAACACCGAGTGGCGCTTCACCATCCCGGCCGGGGTGAAGTTCCACGACGGCACCGACTGCGACGCTCAGGCCGTCGCCGCCTCGTTCCAGCGCTTCCACAAGATGGGCCTCGGCCCGGTCAATGTCATCACCCGCTTCGTCGCCAGCCCGGACGACATCAGCGCCGAGGACGCGACGACCGTGCTGTTCAAGCTCTCATTCGGCACCGAGATCTTCGTCGCAGCGCTCGCCTCGCAGTATGGCCCGCTGGTCGTCTCGCCGGCCGCTGTCGAGGCGAACAAGACCGCCGACGACGAGTTCGCCCACGAGTGGTTCCGCAGCAACGTCGTCGGCACCGGTCCCTACATCATCACCGAGAACGTCCTCGGCGACCACATCACGATGACCCGCTTCGAGGACTACCACGGCGGCTGGGAGGGCAACCACTTCGACGAGATCGTCTTCCGCAACGTCGAGGAGTCCGCGACCCGCCGTCAACTGATGGAGAGCGGCGAGGCGGACTGCCTGACACAATCGCTGACGCCGAAGGACGTCGCGTCGATTCAGGATGAGGGCAAGCTCAACGTCGTCATCTACGACTCGACCAACGCCGACTGGATGTTGATGAATTACGTCAAGCTTGCCGACCCGAAGCTGCGCCAGGGCCTCTGCTGGGCGTTCCCCTATGACGACGTCCGCGCGGGCGTCTACGAGAACCTGATCGAGGCGTCCAGCGGCGCCTGCACGCCGACGACCCGCGGCTACCCCGAGGGCGGGTTCATCTACACGACCGACCTCGACAAGGCCAAGCAACTGATCGACGAGTCCGGCTTCGATGTCAGCAAGCCGATGGAATGCTGGATCACCTCAGGCGACCAGGCCGAGCAGGCGATCGCCCAGCTCTTCCAAGCCAACCTACAGACGGTCGGCATCACCCTCACGATCGTTGAGAAGGAGGAGGGCGCGCTGACCGACTTCATGTACGGCTCGGCGCCGGCCGAGGAGCGCCCGGAGTTCACCTACTGGGGTTGGTGGCCGGACTACAACGACGCCTGGAACGAGATCTACCCGAACTTCCACACCGACTCGATCACGCCGAACGGATCGAATGCGCTGTACTACTCGAACAAGGACGTCGACGCGCTGCTCGACAAGACCTCCGGCACGCTCGGCGAGGCGGAGTACAACGACGCGATCGCCGAGATCAACAAGATCATGGTCGAAGACGACCCGGCCGCGATCTTCGTCGGATCGGTCAAGTGGCACAGCGTCCTCCAGCCCAACATCAAGGGCTTCGAGCCGAACCCGATCTACATCAATACGTATAACGTCTACGATATGTATCGGGAAGGCTAGCAGCCCACCACCGACGCGTGAGCGAACCGGCACTGGTCATGGCCTGAGCTTCAGGCTGTGACCAGTGTTTTTTCTGCGCGCGACACCATCACTTACCGGTCGATGGCGCCCGCTGCCACCGCATATGGCCCAGGGCCGGGAAGCCCGAAACCAGCGCATCAATCATCGTGTCGGAGCCAGGCGCCAAAGATTTGCAGCGATGGCCGCCTGTCCCCGCGATCTTGACATGATCTTGATGCCTCCCCCCGCGGTCTTGACGCATCCATGACGCGCTGCGCCACATACTCCGATGCTGGAGGCGACGGTGCGTGATAGCGGCCACCCACATTCGAGACGCGTCTTGCTGGTTGATGACGAGGAACGCCTGCGCGGTGTCATCGCCCGCTATCTGCGCACTCGTGGCCACGAGGTGACCGAGGCAGCGACAGCGAGCCAGGCACGCGCGGTCCTCACGGCACAGGAGATCGACGTGCTGCTGCTCGACATCGACCTGGGCATGGAAACGGGTTGGGACGTGCTGAGATGGCTCGATGGTCGTGGGCGGTTGGACCCGAGCACCCGCGAACCGCGCATCGTCATCCTGTCGGCACTGACGCCGCCGCTCGCGCGCATTGAGGAGTTCGCGCCGGATGCGGTGCTCGACAAGCCGTGCTCCGTTCAGGCGGTGGCCCGGCTCGTCGAGTTGTCCTATCGCCAGCCGCGAGCGGATTCTGCGTGAGACGCAATTACGTGTCAGGTGATCGGAAGCGCTGATGGGATTTAGCAGAGTCGCTGACTGGTTCATCTGGATCCTTGGGGCCGTGTGGCTCGTGTTCATGCTGTGGGTGCTGCTGTTTCCGCAGCGGGCCGATCCGCCCGCGCGCCAGCAATCGACGCGGCGCGCGGTGACGCGCACGACTCACCGCAATGTCGCTCGTGCCGGCTGCCACGCCGCCGAGCGGCAGGCGCGCGCGCACCGCAACCTCTTCACCGAGTTGGCCGGGCGCCGCGTGCCTGCCACGCGGCGCAGCGCGCGCATATCCTCGACCCGGCTCGGATACTCATTGCGGAACCGGCATCAATGAGCCAACCGGCCGATCACGGCGACTCGTTCGAGCCGATCGAGGATCACCAACGGCGCTCGTTCCGGCATGTGGTGCGTCCCGGCGCCAGGCCGGGAGATCGTCGCGTGCGCATCGTGACGAGTCCCGACCATCTGGTGCAGGAGGGCGAGCGCCACTATCTCCGCACGCCGTCACGCCAGCGCGGACGCTTGTGGCAGTGGCTGATCGAGAACCCGACCGACGAGCGGGACGCGGGACACGACGCGGAGCAAGCGCAGCACGATCACCCGTGGTGGAAGGTGGTGTGCCTG
>DAOKZM010000112.1:0-8972 GCA_035325665.1 Thermomicrobiales bacterium
CGGTTTCCACCAGGATGGCCGGCATCGTGGTATTGCGAATGACGTAGAAATCGGCCGCGCGAACGCCCCGGTCTTTCAAACCGGGCGACTCGATCATGGCCTGCTGCACCAGCTTGGCCAGCGCCTTGGAGCGGTCGCTGGCCTGCTTGGCCACGTAGGTCTCGGTGCCCACCGCGCTGGTGTTCTCGGCAGCGTTGGAGTGAATGGAGATAAACAGGTCGGCCGGCCTGTTGTTGGCGATGTCGACTCGAGCCTTGAGATCGTCGCGCAGGCTGGCTCCGGGCGCCACCTCGACGTCTTCACTGCGGGTCATTTTGACCTCGGCACCCAGCTCGACCAGGTCGCTGGCCAGCTCGAGCGTCATGACCGCCGCGCCGATCTCGTTGGAGTGCTGGGTGCAGAGCAGGAAGGCCGTGACCTTGCCCCGCTCGACCAACTCGCGCTCCTCGTCCGGCGCCAGTCCGCGCGGTTAGTAGAGCCGCGCTAGGATCCCGCGAAGCTCGTCGCGCCGGGCCAGGTTCTCCGGCGACGACACGACCACTGCGATGTACGGCCGTCCGAGCGTGGACATCCCGAGTCGCTCGACGACCACCCGATCTGACGCGTCAGCGAGCCGGTCGAAGAACCCGACGACCTCCTCCCAGTCCGGCAGTCGCCGCGGCGTACCGATCCGGTACCCAAGCACATCCTCAGGCGTTGGAATTTGGACATTGCCGTCCACGAACACTACCCCTCCCCCGTCAACGACACGTCAGCCGCCGATGATACCCGCATTCGCGCCGCTGGCGTCGATCGTGCAATACACCAGTGGACAACAGTGAGGAGGACATCATGAGGAACGACAACACGCCGTCCGAGGAGCAGGCGGAGGAGATCATCCGCAGGAACGCCGAGGAGTCGCGAAAGCTGATCGAGCAGCGCAGGGAGCGCGGCGAGGAGGCCGTCCTGGACGACGACCTACGCGTGAGCGGACCCGGCCAGGGCGAAGGGCGCGAGCACGCGCCCCCCGGACAGACCAACGTGTCGAGCGGTGGCACCAAAGGGCCAAACATCCTAGGTGGCAGCTCGAAGCGCCGCAAGCCGAACTAACGCGGCATTGCCCCCGGCGACGCGGTACGATGGCCGGCGACTGAACGGCCGGGATACAGCGGGAGGGGGAATCGTTGGGCCGCTACTTCGCCTACTGCACGTTGCTGGACCGCGACGAGATGCGTCGCTTCTGCCCGGAGGCGCGGGCAACCGGGACCGGGACGATCGACGGCTGGCGCGTCGCCTTCGCGGCCCACGGCTTGGGCGGCAGCGGTGGCGGCTGCCATCTCGTCGCTGAGCCGGGACACATCGTCCACGGGCTGCTCTACGAGATGGACGACGCCACGCTCGCCCAGCTCGACGACATCTCGGGGGTGGGCCAGGGGATGTACCGGCAGATCGAGGTGATGGTCGCGACGACGTCCGGCGAGGCGACCGACGCGATCACCTACGTCATCCCGTCGCCGACTGGCGCATTCACCCCGTCCGCGACCTACGTGCGGCCGATCCTGGACGGCGCGCGGGCCGTTGGCCTGCCGGCCGGCTACGTCGCCGAGCTGGAGGCGCTCGTCGCCGAATCGCTCGTATCCTGAACGGCTGGGTGTGCTGCCGCGCCAGCCTCGCGCCGGCCGGTCTCGGTCCAGCGCTCGGCGTCGTCGCTCATGGCGCCGGTGTCGATCGTCCGAACATCGACATACCCGAACTCCTCGATGTCCGGCAGGCACTGCGTCCGCGAGAGGAACGTGCCGCAGCACAGCGGATGGTCGTCCGGGTGGGCCTGACGGCGTCGGACGCGCTCGCTGAAGTGGTCGATAACCCAGTCGGGGATAGCGAGACGGTACGCAGCCGCAGTCGGGGACATCCACTGCGGCAAAGGGTCGGCCGGCGAGTTGCGACCGCTCTTCGCGCTGAAGCTGGAGTCCGCGCTCGCCCGACTGCGCGCGCCGCGGCGGGTCGCGATCCTGCACTACGCGCCGATCGAGGCGACGGTCGAAGGCGAGCCACCGACGATCTTCCCCTATCTCGGGTCGAGCCGCATCGAGGAGCCGCTCAACCGCTACCCGGTCGACTTCGTCGTTCACGGCCACGCTCACAAGGGCTCGCCGGAGGGCATGACCAGCACCGGCGTGCCGGCCTACAACGTCTCGCGTGGTCTGCTTGAAGCGACCTACCCCAGGCGACCGGCGTTCCGCGAGATCGTCGTCGATGTCAGCGCTCCAGCCGAGGCAGCCGCGGACTGAGCTCGTGACGCTATGACACTTCCACGTCGTGAGCGCCGCTCTCGGTGATCCCGGCGGCGGTGATCCGGACGAACTCGGCCTTGTCCCATAGTTCCGGGATCGACGCGGCGCCCGCGTAGCTGAGACCCGAACGCAAACCGCCGACCAGCTGGTAGACGACATCGCCGACCGGACCGCGGGCGGGGACTATCGCCTCGACCCCCTCGGGGACGACCTCCAGCCAGTCGGTGTCCTCGACATCGTCACCACGCTCGACCCTCTGCCGGTCGATATTCGCCGTCAGTGACGCCATTCCGCGGACGATCTTATAACGCCGGTCACGCCGGACGACCGGCGCGCCCGGCGCCTCGTCGGTGCCGGCCAGCAGACTCCCGAGCATCACCGTGCTGGCGCCCGCTGCCAGCGCCTTGGTGATGTCACCCGACGTTCGGATGCCGCCGTCGGCGATCACCGGCACGTCGGCGGCGCGGCCGGCGTCGCCGCACTCGGCCACCGCCGAGAGTTGGGGAACGCCGAAGCCAGTCGCGACCCGCGTGATGCAGATCGACCCGGCGCCGACGCCGACCTTGACTGCGTCCGCTCCGGCCGCGACCATGTCGCGTACTCCCTCCGCAGTGGCGACGTTCCCGCCGACGACATCGACCGCCGGGAAGCAGTCCTTCAGCCTCTGGACCATGTCGAGCGCCGCGTCAGAGTGGCCGTGGGCGATATCGACGACCAGCACGTCGGCCCCGGCCTCGACACAGAGCGCCGCGCGCTCGATGTCAGACGGCCGGACGCCGATCGCCGCGCCGACCCGTAGCCTCCCACGATCATCCTTCGTCGCATCTGGCCATGCGTCGAGCTTCTTGATGTCCTGCGCGGTGACGAGGCCATGAAGGCGACCCTCCGCATCGATCAGCGGCAGCTTCTCGATCCGGCCAGAGTGCAGCGAGCGACGCGCGGTCGCCAACGTCGCGTCGGGATCACCGATGATCAGCTGATCGCGCGGCGTCATCACATCGGCCACCGGTCGGTCGGAACGCTCCTCAAACAGCAGGTCGCGCGTCGTGACGATGCCGAGAATTCCGCCGTCACCGCCGATGACGACCAGTCCGCCGATGCCCTGCTCGGCGAGGGTCCGGCGCGCCTCAGCGACGGTGGCATCCGGCGCGATCAGCTGCGGCTGTTCGACGACGTATCCCTCCGCCCGCTTGACCTGCTCGACCTCGGTGGCCTGCCGCCCTTGAGCCATGAACCGATGGATGATGCCGATTCCACCGAGGCGCGCCATCGCGATCGCCATCCGCGCCTCAGTCACGGTGTCCATGTTCGACGACACGACCGGCGCCGCGAGCCGGATACGCCGCGAAAGTTGCGTCGCGGTTGAGACCATCCGCCGCGATCGCACCGACGAACGCTTCGGGACGAGAAGCACATCGTCGAATGTCAGGGCAGGCTCCGGACGAATCCTCATAACCCTCCACCTCATCTGACTTGCCACGACACCCATTACGCCGTCGAGGCCCTTCGTCCATCACCGTGCGCCCTCGCCATCAAGATGCCGCACGAACCAGGCACTCGCGAGGTCGGCGACCTGCTCCAGCGCGCCGGTCTCCTCGAAGAGGTGTGTGGCGCCGGGGACGATCGCGAGCTCGACCGGCGCGGACATCCGCGCCATCGCCTCGCGATTCATCGCGATTACCGGCTCATCCCGGCCGCCAACGATCAGCAACGTCGGACAGTGCACCAACGGCAACGCCGGACCGGCCAGGTCCGGCCGGCCGCCTCGCGAGACGACCGCGGCGACCGTGCCGCCGACCTCGGCGGCGGCCACGAGCGCCGCGCCGCCGCCAGTGCTCGCGCCGAAGTAGCCGACCGGAAGGCCAGCCAGGTCCTCCTGCCGGGACACCCACTCCGTCGCGCCGGCAAGGCGCTCGGCCAGCAGACCGATGTCGAACCGCAGGTGGCGCGTGCGCAGGTCAACCCGTTCCTCCGCCGCGGTAAGCAGGTCGAACAGCAGCGTCGCGATGCCGGCCGCGTTGAGCCGCCCGGCGACGAAGCGGTTGCGGGGGCTCAGCCGACTACTGCCGCTGCCATGCGCGAATAGCACGATCCCTCGTGGGATCGCCGGGAGCGCCAGCGACCCGGCCAGTTCGACGCCGCCCGCGTCGACGATGACCTCTCGGGTCCGATAGTTCGGTTCAGGCGTTCCCATCCGGCGAATCCTCGTCGGAGTCCGGCATCCGGTCGATCGCCGCTTCGGGCGACTCGGCCGCTCGTCGCGAGTACTCGCCCAGCGTATCGACACCCTCGGACGGCCAGAGATGCTCCGGCACATCATCGTCATCGTCGCCGGCGCCGGCAGCCGCCTCGGCAAGGATCTGCGGATCCAGCCCGTCGTTGGATACCACAGCGTCGGGCGGCATATCGCCGTCCGGCGCGCGGTCCTCGACCTCCTCCAGTAGCGGCGCGATGTCGTCGCGCCGGATGTCACGTCGGTGGTTCATGACTCCATCTCCCATCGCTCGCGGTCTTCGCCCGACGCGTGCCTTGGGCGTGTCGTCGGCGAACGGGCATGTCTCAGGCAATTCGCCTGCCGCGAAGTCCCGGATCAGATTGCGTTGGCGAATGCGGGCGATCGGCGCAAGCATGAGCACTCCGTTCGGAACCATGTATTAGCCGATAACCGTTCTGCCCGATTCGTCGGATTCCCTTCGTCGCGATCGGGCAAGGATCGAGCGGACATCGTCGTCGGTTACCTCGGAAAAGTCGTCGTACCACTGACCGACCGCGTAGAACGACTTCGGCGTCAACGCGCAGATCGTCTCGTCGGCGAGACGCCCAATCGCCCGGCAGGTGGCCGGCGCGCCGACCGGCACGGCGACGACGATACGTCGTGGATCCTGCCGGCGTAGCGCCTCGATCGCCGCGCGCATCGTCGAGCCCGTCGCCAGGCCGTCGTCCACCAGGATGACGACCTTTCCGGCCACGTCCGGCGGCGGCAGGTCGTCGCGATAGGCGCGCTCGCGACGGTCGAGCTCGCGCTGTTCGCGCGCGGCGACCTCGTCGATGGCGGCGGACGAGAGACCTAACGGTCCGACGACCTCGTCGTTCAGCACCCGCACCCCACCCGAGGCGATCGCGCCCATGGCGAGCTCCTCGTGCCCAGGTACGCCGAGCTTGCGGACGAGGACGACGTCGAGCGGAGCGCCGAGCTCGCGGGCGATCTCGTCGGCCACCGGCGCCCCGCCACGCGGCAGCGCCAGGACGATGACGTCGTCCCGACCGCGCCAGTTGGCCAGATGCGCGGACAGGGTCCGTCCTGCATCGCGCCTGTCACGATATCCGCCGTACATCTGCCTCGCCCTCCCCCACCACGACGCGCCAGCAGCTTGCGTCATCTCGGTGCATGTTCTATGCCAGTTTTCGTGGCCGGAATCTGGCGAGGAACGTTGACAATGATGGTTCCTGTGGCGTGCTCCGGCTCAGCGCCCCCGGTCTGCATGATTGAATACGGGTTGGCGAGGACGACAGAGCGAGCCGGCCGCTGTTCGCGGGCGCGCCACGTCACATGGAGAGAGGGATTCGACGCATGACGGCAGTTTCCACGAACCTGACCGCGCTCGCGCAGCAGCTACGTGTTGATAGCGTCCGCACCAGCACCGCTGCCGGCTCCGGCCACCCCAGCTCAGCGCTCTCTGCGGCCGACCTGATGGCGGTCCTGATGACTCGCTATTGGCACTATGACTTCGACCATCCCGACAACCCGGGCAACGACCACCTGATCTTCTCGAAGGGGCACGCGTCATCGTTGCTCTACGCGATGTTCAAGGCAGCCGGGGCGATCTCCGACGAGCAGATGATGACCTACCGCCAGATGGGTAGCCCATTCCAGGGCCATCCGACTCCCGCTCTGCCGTGGGTCGATGTTGCGACCGGGTCGCTCGGCCAGGGCCTGCCGATCGCCGTCGGCGTCGCGATCGCCGGCAAGTATCTCGACAAACTGCCGTACCGCGTCTGGGTGCTCTGCGGCGACTCGGAGTTTGCCGAGGGCTCGATCGCCGAAGGTATGGACAAGGCGAATTACTACAAGCTCGGCAACCTGATCGCCATCCTCGACATGAACCGGCTCGGCCAGCGTGGCCCGACCGAGTACGGTTGGGACGGCGACGAGTACGCCGCCCGCGCCCGCGCCTTCGGCTGGCATCCGATCGAGGTGGATGGCCACGACTTCGACGACATCGAGCGCGGCTACCAGCTGGCGATCGAGCACCAGGAGCAGCACGAGCAGCCGGTCCTGATCGTCGCCCGGACGGTCAAGGGCAAGGGCATCTCCTGGATGGAGAACGAGAACGGCTGGCACGGCAAGCCGGTCCCCAAGGACAAGTTCGACGCGACGATCGCCGAACTCGGCGGCGAGACGAACCTGACGTTCGACATTCCTGAGGTGCCGGCTGTCTCGGCGGATGGCAACGGCGCAGAGACTGGAAGCTGGGCGCCCCCGGCCTACGACCTCGGCAGCTCGGTCGCCACCCGCAAGGCATACGGCGACGGGCTGAAGGCGGTTGGCGGTCTCCGGCCGGACATCGTTGTCCTCGACGCCGAGGTGTCGAACTCGACGATGTCGGAGATCTTCAAGGAGGCCTACCCGGATCGCTTCTTCGAGATGTTCATCGCCGAGCAGCAGATGATCGCCGCCGCGGTCGGTGTCGGCGTGCGTGGCTACGTGCCGTTCGCCTCGACCTTCGGCGCGTTCATGAGCCGCGCCTACGACTTCATCCGGATGGCGGCGATCTCGCAGGCCAACATCAAGCTGTGCGGCTCGCACGCCGGAGTCTCGATCGGCGAGGACGGGCCGTCGCAGATGGCGCTGGAGGACATCGCGATGATGCGCGCCGTCTACGACAGCGTCGTCCTCTATCCGTCCGACCCCAACCAGACCGTCGCGCTGGTCCGCGAGATGGCCGATCACCAGGGCATCGCCTACATGCGGACGACCCGCGCCGCCACGCCGGTGATCTACGAGGCCAGCGATGAGTTCACGATCGGCGGTAGCAAGGTCGCGCGTCAGTCGGACGACGACAAGGTCACCGTCGTCGGCGCCGGGATCACGCTCCACGAGGCGCTGAAGGCCGCCGACGAGTTGGCGAAGGACGGCATCAACATCCGGGTGATCGACCTGTACTCGGTCAAGCCAGTCGATTACGAGACGGTCCATCAGGCGCTGCTGGCGACTGGCGGCCGGCTCGTCGTCGTCGAGGATCATTGGCCGCAGGGCGGCATCGGCTCGGCCATCCTCGAATGCTTCGCGACGCACACCGCGGCGCGGCAGGATCGCGGCGTCGACTTCCGGATGACTCACCTCGCGCCGTCGGAGATGCCCGGCTCCGGCACGCCGGACGAGTTGCTGGACTGGGCCGGCATCTCGGCCCGCCACATCGTCGAGGCCGTGCGCGGCATGCTGGCCTGAGCCGATGGTCGACGCCCGCGCCGCTTGTCAGGCGAGCGGCGCGGGCAGACCAGCGCGTATCCTTCAGCGCGGCAGTGGTCACGATGCTCGGACGGTAACGGGAGACAATGCGCGCCTACTGGGAGAAGGTCCTCGACTGCGGGCGCGACATCCACCTGTTTCTCGGTTACGCGCTGCTGTCGTACATCGGGATCGGTGTCTTCACGCTGATCTTCAATCTCTACCTGGTCCAGCTCGGCTACGACGAGGGTTTCATCGGCGCCGTCAACGGTGTCTTCACTCTCTCGATGGGCGCGACCTGCCTGCTGCTGGGCTACCTCATCAACCGGTTCGGCAACTGGATCTGCCTGACCCTCGGCACGGTCGAGTTCGCGGTGACGCTCGTCATCCTGGCGTTTGTGTCGTCCGAGCCGGCGTTGCTGCTGCTGGCGACGCTCAACGGGATCGGCAGCGCGTTCATCATGACTGGCCAGATGCCGTTCGTCATCGAGTGGACCCCCCGCCGCTACACGGCGCTGATGGCCGCGCTGTCGTCGGCGATCAGCTCCGGATCGGTCATGCTCGGCAGCCTCGTCGGTGGGCTCCTGCCGTCCGGCGTCGGGACGCTGCTTGGCGTGGCCGCCGACTCGACCGACGCATACCGCTGGACGCTCGTCATCGGCGCGCTGCTGAGCGGGTTGAGCATCGTGCCGAACCTGCTGATGGGTCCCGCCCGCTACGAAAAGCATCATGAGGACTTCCGTGTCTCGCACGCCCAACTGCTCTCGCATCGCGTCCGGCGGCAGGCGCGGCGCGACGTCACCGCGCTGATCCTGCTCGGCCTGTTCCTCGCCCTCGGTGTCGGCGCGATTGAGCCGTTCTACAACGTCCTGTTGTCTGACATGGGCGTCACGGCCGGATCGATCGGCATCATCTTCGCGATCTCCGGCCTAGCGGCGACGGCGCTGTCGCTCGCCGGCCCGGCGCTGGCCCAGCGCATCGGCTACGTCGCCGCGCAGGTCTGGACGCGACTCTTCTTCATCCCGATCCATCTCGCGCTGATCGTGCTGCCGGCGCCGTGGCTGGTGTCGCTGGCCTATGCCGGACGCAAGATCTCCGGCTCGGTCGCCTGGCCGCTGGAGTCGGCCCATGCGGGCGGGCTGGTGCCGCCGCAAGCGCGAGCGCACGCCTTCGGCCTACGCTCGGCGTCGTGGAACTTCAGCTATGCGTTCGCCGCATTCATGTCCGGCCAGATCATCGCCCGGACCGGC
>DAOKZM010000113.1:0-3504 GCA_035325665.1 Thermomicrobiales bacterium
AGCGCGGCCTGCGGATCACCGGCATTCGCGGCGACCGCCTCTATCCGGTCAAGGCGGTTGTGGCGGGCGACTTGCGCGGGCCGCTCGGCCCGACGATCCTCTGCGTCAAGGGCCACTTCACCGCGAGCGCGATCGAGCAGATCGCGCCGTTGCTGGCGCCGGACGGCTTCGTCCTCTCATTACAGAACGGGCTGAACGAGGAGATCATCGCCGCTGCCGTCGGCGCGGAGCGCACGGTCGGCGCGTTCGTCCACTTCGGCGCCGACTACATCGAGCCGGGCCTTATCCAGCTTGGCAACGAGCAGACGATCTTCATCGGCGAGCTCGACGGCGCGGTCACCCCGCGCGCCGAGGCGCTGCGCGATGCGCTCTCAAACGTCATGCCGGCCGAGGTGACGACCAACCTGTGGGGCTTCCTCTGGGGCAAGCTCGTCTATGGCGCGATGGCGTTCCTGCTCTCGACCGTCGACGCGCCCGTGCCGGAGATCATCGACAACCCGCTCGGCATGCGGCTCGCGCAGGCGGCCTCGGCCGAGGCCTATCTGGTCGCCAAGACCCAGGCGGACAAGCTCGAGAATATCGGCGAGTTCAACCCCAACGCCTTCGCGCCCGGTCCCGACTTCGATGCCACCAGCCGCGCCGCCCTCCAGGAGATGGCCGACGCCATGCGCGCGTCGATCAAGCAGCACATGGGCATCTGGCGCGACCTGGCGGTCAAGAAGCGCAAGACCGAGGTGGACATGCAGTCGGCGGTTATCGTCGCCAAGGGGCTCGAGAACGACATCGCCACGCCGGTTAACGCCGCCGTCCTCCAGGTGATCCACGCGATCGAGGCCGGCGAGCGCGGCATGGACTGGTCCAACCTCGACGACATCGCCCGGCTGGCCGGCATCGAGCAGCCGGTATAGCCGGCTTGCGCTGAACGATGTGAAGGCCTCCGCACCGAGCCTGACGCCCTAGTCATTCGCCTCGTCGGGTGGTGGGTGTGCTGACACCGACCCCCGCTTTGGCAGTGAAGGCCGCGGTGTCACCTGACTGCGACGTGACGATCGGCCGTTGCGGTAACGGGTCGATCTCACGCCGGAGCTTGCGCATCCGGCTCAAGCGTAGGTATGCGCTCTTGTAAAGGTCGGCATAGACAACGATAGCAGCGCCTATTGTCCAAATATCACGAGTACAATCGCACGTCTTGACAATCTGCGCAGCGATGGGATAATCGCGGCATCGATCTGGCCTGCCCGCAGGACTCGTCGAGCCGCGGGTGATGCTGAAAGGTGTGGCGCCCATGGACGAGCAGACGCGGCGCGCGGACTACGCGGCTCCTCAGGACCCGATCCCCGCGCTTCGAGCGACCAGGCAAATGATCCGGGTCACCATCCCGGCGGAAGTCGCCTACGATCTTGGGAAGATGCAGGAGTCGCTCGCGAATATCGCGCGCGCTACCGGCCACCCGGCCTGCACATCCGGACGAGACCTGTTTTTCGAGCTCGCGCGGGAGTTCGTCATCAATCCCAAGACGCTCGAGCCCGAGATCCGCATGGGCTAGCGCATGCGTGTCGACGCCCTTGGGGTCGGCATGGTCTATGTCCCGGGCATCGAGCCGTTGCTCGATGCCCGGGAGGATCTCGTGCAAATCCTCGAAATCGAGCCGCAGACCATCTGGATCGATACGGGTGACCCAGCCACGCCGTACCGGCCGGAACCGCTTGCGTTCGCGCGATTGATCGATCTTCCCCAAGTCAAGATCGTGCATGGCGTCGGCTTTCCGGTCGGCGGTTCGCGACCACCGGATCCCGGCCATCTGGCGCCGCTGCTGGAAATGATTGACCGGTTCGACGCGGCCTGGGCAAGCGAGCACCTCAGCTTCAACAAGGCGGTCGGTCCGGACGGCGAATTCAAGACAGGCTTCCTCTTGCCGCCGCGTCAGACGCCGGCTGGCGTCGTGGCGGCCGTCCAGTCTATCCGCAGCGTCGCACCGCATTTGCCCGTGCCGTTTGCTGTCGAGACCGGCGTGAACTACCTGCGCCCGCGCTCCGACGAGATGCCGGACGGGCAGTTCGTGGGGGCGGTCGTGGAAGCCGCCGACTGCGGCATCCTGCTCGACCTCCACAACATCTGGACGAACGAGAGGAATGGCCGTCAGCCAGTTGCCGAGTACCTCTCCCAGTTACCGCTTGAACGGGTGTGGGAGGTTCACGTCGCTGGAGGGACGGAGTTCCGGGGCTACTGGTTGGACGCGCATACTGGCGCCATACCGGACGAACTGATAGCGCTGGCCGAGATGGTGCTCCCGCGGCTGCGGAACCTGCGGGCACTGATCTTCGAAATGGTGCCGACTGATCTGTTGGCTCTCGGAATCGACGGCGCACGGGACCAGCTCGAGCGGCTCCATGTGCTATGGAAACACGTGTCCTCGACAGCGGCCGGCGGCGATAGCTGGGATGGCGGTGCAGCACCTAGGCCTGCGGATGGTGATCGTGACGATCCGTCCGACGTGGACCTGGCGCCAAGCACCGAATGGGAGGATGTGCTCGGAGCGCTCGTGATCGGCCGACCGCTTGGTGGCCGGTTAAGCGATGAGCTCGCCCGGGACCCAGGAGTCGACCTGATTCACTCGCTCGTGTGCGAGTTCCGGGCCGGGATGGTGGTGCAGGCACTGCAGCTCACCTCACGGCTCCTGCTACTCGAGCTCGGCGAAGCCGGGTTCCGGTCGCTGCTGGAATCGTTCTGGAGCACAGCGCCACCCAGTGTATTCAAGACGCCGGAGGCGGAGAGCTTTGCCCGCTTCATCGAGGAACAGGCGCTCGACATCCCCTGTCTGCGTGACGTGCTGGCGTTTGAACGGGCAGTGATGGACGCGCTGGTCCACGGCAACGACCACGTCGTGCCGTTCGCCTACGATCCCCTGCCGCTATTACGGGCACTCGCCGCCGGGAGGATTCCTGATCCATCCCTGCTAACTCCTGGGAATTTCGAGGTCGAGGTCACCGCCGATAACGAGGCCAAGCTCACGGTACAGGGGCTGCTCTTTGGCTCAGCATCGGGCTGACCGTCAGCGCCACGAACGCTATCTGTTCGTCGCCTGGCCGACGGTTGCTCGGCTTCTCCCACAGAGGTAGCGTCCCGAAGCGTTATCGACTACACCGGCTCGGTAAACATTCCGCGGTGGTGCCACCGACTTGACGCCTCGCGGTGGTCGGCGTAGCATCGATCCAGATGCAACTAGTCGCATCTACGAGCCGTCGCGCCTCGCGCCGCAACCGTCCCTGGAGTACCCGATGACCATTCCCCTGCTACCGATCTATCTCCACATCCCCGATGGGTTCCTCAGCGTCCCGGTCGCGTCCGTCATGTACGTTGCGACGGCGATCGTCGTCGGTGCGGCCGTGCGTCAGACGAACCGTCATCTCAAGGAGAGCACCGCGCCGCTGATGGGTGTGCTGGCGGCCTTTATCTTCGCCGCCCAGATGATGAACTTCCCGGTCGCCGGCGGTACTAGCGGCC
>DAOKZM010000113.1:3514-8861 GCA_035325665.1 Thermomicrobiales bacterium
TGTTCCTCGCGGTGACGACCCTGCTCGGCTTTTTCGTCGGCCCGTGGGCGGCCGTCCTGATCATGACCACCGTCGTCGGCGTCCAGGCGCTCGTCTTCCAGGATGGCGGGCTGGCCGCGCTCGGCGCCAACGTCTTCAACATGGGCATCCTGACCGCCTTCGTCGGTTACGCGATCTTCCGCGGCACCGTCACCGTGGCGCGCGGGAGCCGGACTGCCATGCTCGGCGGAGCATTCGCCGCCGCCTGGATCACCGTCATGATCTCGGCATTCGCCACCTCTGCCCAGCTCGCGATCTCGGGCACGTCGCCGTGGGGCGTCGTTCTGCCCGCGATGATGGGCGTCCACGCGCTGATTGGCCTCGGCGAGGGCGTGATCACGGCCGGTGCGGTTGGCCTCGTCCTCTCGGCCCGGCCAGACCTGCTGCGGGTCCCGACAGCGATCGCCCCGGCTCCTTCTTATTCGACCTACACCGGGGAGAGCGCCTGATGCGCAAGCGTGCTGGCTGGGCCGCCCTCGTCGCGGCCGGCGTCGGGCTGGCGTTGTTGATCACCCTGTTCAGTCCGTTCGCGTCGAGCAGCCCGGATGGGCTGAACAAGGTCGCCCAGGATAAGGGCTTCCACCAGGCCGAGAAGGGACCGTCGTACGAGATCATCCCCGGCTACTCGCTACCGGGAATCGACAACCCGCACCTGGCGAAGATTCTCTCCGGCATAATCGGGGTCCTGATCGTAACCGCGATCGGGCTGGCGGCTGGCTACGGTATGCGGCGCGCCGCTCGCTCGCGCGCTGCAGAGCAGCCCCTGTCCAACGCGTCCGGCACAACCCCTTCCGGCGGGGCGGGGCGCACCTGAGGTGGCGTCGTTCCTCCCCGGCGAGCGCTATCACCATGGCAACGGGCTGCTCTACCGCATCGACGCGCGGGTGAAGATCCTCATCGTCGTCCTCTTCGCCTTCGCCGTAACCGCGATCCCCGAGGGCCACTGGCTGGCCTTCGTCGGCTTCGGCGCGTTCGTCGTCGCCGCCATCGTCGCCAGCGGCCTGCCACCCGTGCTCGTGTTTCGCCGGTCGCTGCTGGCGCTGCCGTTCGTCCTGGCGGCCGTGCCGCTCATCTTCACCCGTCCAGGCGAGACGGTCGCAACCATGCCGCTGCTGGGCTGGACGATCTCCGACGCCGGCCTGATTGCCGTTGCCAGCATTCTGCTGAAGTCGTGGCTCGCGGTATTGCTGGCGGTCGTGCTGACCTCGACCACCCGCCCACTCGACCTGATCCGCAGCCTGGAGCGGTTGCGCGTCCCGCGCATCCTCGCCTCGACCGTGTTCTTCATGTATCGCTACCTGTTCGTCATCGGCGCCGAGGGCCAGCGGATGATGCGCGCGCGGGACTCTCGCAGCGCGCTCGTGCCGGGCGCGGCCGGCGGCGGGTCCGTCGCCTGGCGCGGTAGGGTGCTCGGCAACATGGTTGGCACGCTCTTCATCCACAGCTTTTCCCGCAGCGAGCGCATCTACGCCGCCATGCAGGCCCGCGGCTACGACGGCACGGTCCGCTTCGCTGACGAGTCGTCGTTGTCGCGGACCGACCGGCTGCTGGCCGCCGCCGCCCTGATCACGCTCGGAGGATTGGTGCTCTATGCTCGACTCTGACACGCTCACCGTCTCGCGCGCCGTCGCCGAGCGTCAGCCCGCTGAGGACGTCGCGCCAGCGATCGCCGTCCGGGACCTGAGCTATGCCTACCCGAACGGCCACCCGGCGTTACGCGGCGTCAGCCTGATGATCCAACCGGGCGAGCGCGTCGCGCTGATGGGTCCGAACGGCGCGGGCAAGTCGACGCTGCTGATGCACCTGAACGGCATCATCCGCGGGCAGGGGCGGATCGAGGTTACCGGGCTGCCGCTCGACGACGACACTGTCCGGCAGATCCGGGCTATCGTCGGCTTCGTCTTCCAGAACCCGGACGACCAGCTCTTCTCGCCGACCGTCTATGACGATGTCGCCTATGGCCCGCTCTACATGGGGATGCCGAAGGACGAGATCCGTCGCCGGGTGCGTGAGGCGCTGGCGGCGGTCGACATGGCCGGGTTCGAGGATCGCATGCCGCACCACCTGTCGCTCGGCCAGCGCAAGCGCGTCAGCGTCGCGACCGTGTTGTCGATGGACCCCCGAATCCTCGTCCTCGACGAGCCGACGGCGGGGCTCGACCCGCGGGCCCGCAAGGGCCTGATCGCGCTGCTGCGCGACCTGCCGCAGACGCTGATCGCGTCGACCCACGACATGCGCCTCGTCCGCGACCTGTTTGACCGCGCCGTCATCATGCAGGAGGGCCGGATCGTCGTCGACGCGCCGACCGCTGATATCATCGACAACGAGTCGCTCCTGGAGCAGTACGGGCTGGAGTTGCCCTGACGCCGCTTACTCCGGCTGGTTCGCCGGGATGAGCCGCTCGACGATGATGACGTCGAGCCACTCGCCGTCGAGCTGGGCGTGCTTCTCGTAGGCGCCGACCTCGCGGAAGCCGCAGGCGGCGCAGAGCCGGCGGCTGCCGGTGTTGAACGGGAAGACGCGCGAGAGGAGCTTCCAGAAGCCCGCCCGCTCGGCCGCGTCGATCAGCGCCGGTAATAGCACGCGTCCGACCCCTCGCCCGCGCCAGCGCTCGTCGATGTAGATCGAGAACTCACCGATTCCGGCATAGCACTCGCGCGGCCGGTAGGTCGAGACGCTCGCCCAGCCTGCCACCTCGTCGCCGATCGTCGCGACCAGGACGGGGTAGCGGCCGCGGCTGGAATCGAGCGTCCGGACGATGTCGTCGGTAGTCCGCAGGGTCGTTTCGAACGTCGCCATCCGGCCGGCGATCCCCTGGTTATAGATCCGCGCGATCGCCTCGGCGTCGGCGGTCGTGGCTTCGCGGATCGCGATATGTCTGGCGAATACGTCATCGGTTCCCATCGGCCGCGGTTCCTCCTCGCCGGTCGTGTCGTGCGCCGGATTCATGGCGGCGATCATAGATTATCCCGCTTTCCTTCACCTGAGATTCAGAATCGTGTCGTTGAATAGAGACGGTATGCCCCTCTCGGAGAGATGATGGTGGGGTCGGTGGCAGGTGTAACTCCCAGCGTGAGGCTGGATTGTGCTCTCGTGAAGGGTGCGCCCGAACGTTGACGGGGAACGACGACCCGGACGGTCAGGAGATCGGGATACGTCGGGCGCAGTCGCGTGAAGCGGCTGGTGAACGCGATGTCTCGGAGATCGAGCTCGAAGGAGCGTTAGTCGCGGCAGCCAAGCGCGACCCGCGCGAGTTCGGCGCGCTCTACGAGCGCTACGTTGACCGGATCTACCGCTACGCCTACCGGCGGGTGGGGACCCATCACGAGGCGGAGGACATCACGGCCCAAACGTTTCAGCAGGCACTGCAGGCCCTTCCGGATTACGAGTGGCGCGGGCTGCCCTTCGGCGCCTGGCTATTCCGGATTGCCGGCAACATCATCAACCGTCGCGGGCGCACGAGTGGCCGCGAGGTGCCGGTCGAGGACGTGACCGTGTTCAGTGGCTACGAAGAGATGGACGACGACCCGGCCGACCAGGTCTGGCGCTCGGAACAGGCGGAGACGCTGGCCGGCATGATCAGCAAGTTGCCGCCCGACCAGCAGCGCGTCCTCGTCCTCAAGTTCTCCCATGGTCTCAAGAACCGCGAGATCGGCGACCTGATGGGCCGCTCCGAGGGCGCGATCAAGCAACTCGTCCACCGGGCGCTGGTCGCGCTGCGGGCGACGGTCGAGCGTGACTATGCCTGAGCAGCCGGCCAGCTTCGACCCGCGCAACTCGATCGGCTCGTCGCACTCGCCGCACGACTGCACCGTGACCTGCCGCGTGATCTGCCCGATCCGGCCTTTCGTGCCCGGCTCAAGGACGACCTCACCGGGCGGATTCCGATCGTCCAGCCCGCCGCCCGCAGGACATTCGCGCTCACCCGGCTGCCGATCTACGGGTCGCTGGCGGCTGTCTTCGTCCTGGCCATCGCTGCTGGGGTGATGGCTATCTGGCTCGACGGCCGTGACGAGCCACCCACCCAGATTGCCAACACGACGCTGATGAGCGCGACCGTGTCCCCAACGAGTCCAGCAGACGTCTCGACGACCGCGACCGGCTTCGGTGACGTCGTCGCTCGTACCGCCGAGGCGACGATGTCGGCGACGACGGCCCTCCTCCTGCCGACGGCTACGCTCGCGCCGGCCGCAACGGCCGAACCGTCGCCGACGGTTGGCGAGGCGCCGCCTGCCACCGCGCCGCCCGAGTTTGCCACCGCGCCGCCCGAGTCTGCCACGCCGCCTGCTCCGGCCAGCGCGACCGTCGCGCTGGCCAGCCTCCCCGCGATCGACTCGGCCACCATCGAGCAGGGGCCGGTCCCGGCGGCCGACGGCGGTGGGCCAGGGCCGAGCGCGGACGTCACCTACGTGGTGGCCGCCACCGCCACGACGCTCGCCGCGTCGTCGACCGTCTATCATCTCTCGGCGCCTGCTGAGGACCCGGTGGACTTCTGCCGCGCCCTCGCCGAGCGGGCCGGCATCCCGACCGACGACGTCCATGCCACCGACGCATCGGGACGCACCGAGGTGTTCGCTGGCGAGCCGGGCGCCGGCACGATCTACTGGCGGCCGGACGCCGGTGTCTTCCAGTATTCCGGCGCAGCGACGCCGGGTGACGACGAGATCACCCCGGATGCCGCCGCCGACCGCGCCGACGCCTGGCTCGATGCCATCGGCTACCCAACAGCCCCGCTTGGCGAGCCGCGCGTCGACGATTTCGGTGACCTCTGGCTGGTCGACTTCCCCTATGCTGGCCTACCCACCCCTGGCGTCGGGTATCCACTTAGCGTCACCGTGATGTTGGGCAAGGATGGCACGGTGACCGAGGCCCGCGGCTACTGGCTGGTGACGACCGGCCAGGAATCAGTCGCGCTCGTCAGCGTCGCCGATGCCTGGAAGGCGGTCACCGAGGGCGGGGGCTACTGGCGAGACGGCGGGATGTCGTCCGCTGGCGGCGAGTTCCGTGCCGACTCAGTACGTCTCAGTAGCGTGCTCACGAATTCCGGCGATGGCCTCGTCCTCCAGCCGGTCGTCGAATTCTCCGGCGCCTTCACCGCGCCGGACGGGAGCAGCGCGCCGATCTCAGTCTTCGTCCAGGCTGCCGGCCGCTGACCCTCCCGCGATTTCGGGCAACAACGCGCCTCGACGCGATAGGATACTGGCGCCCGCCAGACCGTCGGTCTGCGCCTCCCTCATTACCGGCGGGCCATGTCCTCGACCGATCGGTTCGACGATGTCTACTGGCAGGAGGTCTGTCCTCTCGATGC
>DAOKZM010000114.1:0-8766 GCA_035325665.1 Thermomicrobiales bacterium
CTAGTGCCAGCCGCGGCGCATTCGTCAGTCCAGCTCGGGGTCTGGCGTCCGACCGTCCAGCCGCATCCAGCCCGCGATACGCTCGACGATCTGCTCTCCTGGCTCGTCGACGATCTGCCGCCGGACGCGCGACCAGGTGCCGCGGTCGGTCCGGTAGATCGCGCGGGTGCCGCGCTTGTCGAGGAACGCGAACCGCTCGCCGAGCTGGATCTGGAACCAGTTGTGGCTCAGGTGGGGCAGGTTCTGGCCGCGCGCGCCGTCCGGCGCCATCTCGACCCCGTGGAGGAAGAGCGGGTGGTAGGCGCCGTCGATCTCCTCGTCGTCGATGAAGATCTCGCGGGCGACGACCAGCCCGGGGTGCTCGACGATCAGATCGGTGACTGCCTGGTAGTACTCGGGGTAGCGCGGGATCCGCTCGCGCGGCGTGAGGGTCGTCGCGCCCAGCGCCGGGCTTGGGACCAGCGCCAGCGCCTTCTCGATCGCCGCCTCGGGGTCGTCGCGAAGCGCCTGCCCCAGCTTCAGTCGGACGCTGCCGCCCGGCGTCGTCAGATGCGGCCCGTCGTCCTCGGACACCACCAGCATGCCATGCTCATTGGCTGGCTGGTACTTGAACGCCGCCCCCGAGAACCGCCGGCCGATCACGAAGCGGTCCCAACCGTGCTCCGGGTGGAATACCGGGATAACGTCGATCGCCGATCCGGGAAATCGTCGCGTGACGATCTGGTTGGCGACGACCCAGGCCAGCGCGAACGCCAGCCGGTCGGGTGTCGCCGTCGCGAACGTCTCCGGCGTGATGTCCGGTCCCATCCGGGTGGCTGGCAGGTTGGAGTAGTTCCGCAGCGCGGCCTCGACGTGTCGGCTAACGACAGTGCTCACAGTCACCATTACTCGCCCTCGTCATGATGTCTTCGACGGATTCGTTGCCACGACGGCCGCCACCGGCGGAGTCTACCAGAGGCGCTCGCCTACTCAGTCTGGCAGCCGATAGCGTTCGGCCGCGGAGACCGAAGCGCTGTCATACGGCGCCGTATCCTCCGCGACCTGCCGCTCGCGCGTCACCATCCCCTCGGCGACGAGCACATCCAGTAGCGATAGCACGCGCTCGGCGTCCGGCTTATGCGCGCCATTTGGCATCCGCGCGAGGACCTCGTCCGCCGTCAGTCCTACAGCCGGCGCGGCACGCAGGGTATCCACGATCCGCCCGCGCATGTACCGGTTGGTCGTTTCGAACTTCGGTTCTCCCGTCCCTCGCCGCCGCGGTTGCTCCGCCAGAACCAGATCGATCGTCGGCCGCGCAGCGCAGACGTCGGCAAGCGGGCAGGCCTCGCAGGCGACCCTCCGGGCGCGGCAGATCGTCGCCCCCAGCTCCATCAGCGCCTGGTTCCACTCGTACCCCTCGCCGGGCGGGACGAGCCCCTGCGCCAGGCGCTCGATCTCGGCAGGAGTCATCGACGGCTCCGGCAGCTCCGGCCCGGCAACGACGCGGTGCAATACCCGCCGGATATTCGTATCGACGAACCCCACGTCCTGCCGCCAGGCGAAGCAGGCGATCGCGCCAGCCGTGTACGCGCCGATCCCCGGAAGCCGTCGCAGCGCCCCGACGTCCGACGGCATCTGGCCACCGTGGTCGTCCATTACGGCGCGCGCCGCCCGCTGCAGGTTCAGCGCCCGCCGGTTATAGCCCAGCCCAGACCAGGCGCGAATCACCTCGCTCGGCGGGGCTTCCGCCAATGCAGCAAGGCTCGGGAAGCGTGTCAGGAACTCGTGATACTTCGGCACGACCCGCTCGACCTGCGTCTGCTGGAGCATGACCTCCGAGATCATGATCCTGTACGGGTCGTGCGTCGCGCGCCAGGGCAACCGGCGGTGGTGGGTTCGATACCATGCCAGCAGGCGCTGGCGGACGGTGGGGTCGCGAAGCATCGTCGGACTCATGCTCCAAGTGTACCGGGATCGGTTATGATCGCGACCCTGTCCGGTCGAGGACGAGGAGGTTTTATCCCATGGCCAGTCACGCGAGGCTTCGGGTCGGCTTGATCGGCGCCGGCACGATTGCCTTCAGCGCCCACCTACCTGCCATCCGCCGGCTGCGGGACGAGCTCGAGCTCGTCGCCGTCGCCGACATCCGGGCCGACAATGCCGAGCGCGCGGCGCGCGAGTTCGGCGCCGAGGCCCACTACACCGACTACCACGAGCTGCTCGCCCGTGAGGACCTCGACTTCGTCGATATCTGTACGCCGGAGTTCCTCCACGCCGAGCAGACCGAGGCCGCCGCGGCGGCCGGCGTCCACGTCTTTTGCGAGAAGCCGATGGCCGCGTCGGTCGAGGAGGCCGACCGGATGATCGACGCCTGCCGTCGGGCCGGCGTCAAACTGATGATCGGGCACTCGCGCCGCTTCACCGGCCGCTACCAGCAGATCCGGGCAGCGATCGACCGCGGCGATGTCGGCGAGGTCCGCTACGTCCGCGAGAACGAGCGCCGGCCGCGCGCCATGTATGATGGCCTCAGGCTCGGTACCGGCTACTGGACGCCGGCCGAGGGCAAGCCCTGGCTGGCGATGGCGGCCTTCTCGCAGGGCGCAGCGCTTACCAACGCCGTTCACGAGACCGACCTTGCGCGCTGGTTCGTCGGTCGGCAGCCGGCGTCCGTCTACGCCGAGGCGCGCATCACCGAGCCAAGCGCCGAGGTGCCGGACATGATCTCCTACACGATCACCTTCGATAACGGCGCCGTCGCCGCCGCCGAGGTCGTCAACCAGCTACCGCGCGGATTCCCGTACTTTCACATGATGGAGGTCCTTGGCTCGAAGGGTCGCATCCGCGCTACCGACCCGCTGATGGCGCCACTGACCACCGCCGACGGCCGCGGCCTGAGCCAGCCGCTCAACTTCGACACGCTCCTCCACGTCGATTCGGCCTATGCGACTGAGTTGGCCGGGTTCGCCCGGGCGATTCGCGAGGACGGCCCGGCGCCGATGCCTGCCGAGGAAGCCCGCGGCGCGATCGAGCTCTCGATCGCCGCCGTCCGGTCGAGCCAGTCCGGCCAGCCCGTCTCGCTGCCGCTGGCGAAGGAAGGGGAGCCGAATGTCGAGTAACGCAGGCTGGACGATTCTCGGCGACACTGGCCTCGCGCGCCTCCTCCGCCAGGCCGCGCGCTACGTCGACACCGCCCACCCGCTGACGATCGCCACTGAGGCGGGCGGCGCGCCCGCCGACGCCGTCGGCGTCGGCCCCGGCGTTTACTCCTCGTCGGTCCGTCACGTCGTCCCCTATTTCACCGCTTTCGAGGCCATCGAGGAGATCCAGCGAGCCATTGATGCGGGTGAGGTCGGCCGTGTCTACGGCTGCTACGCCAGCATGCGCGTGCCGCGCGGCTCCTCGGCCGAGGCGCTCGTGGCTGGCGCGGTCGGCCCGATCCTCGCAGTCTGTCGCGACCTGCTCCCGGCTCCGGTCACCCGCGTCTGGGCAACCCGCTCGTCGCTGTTCGGCGAGGACGATGCCTGGTTCATCACCCTGCGGCTGGCGGACGACGTCATCGTCACCATCGAGGCGCTCGCCTCGGCTGGGGCCTCGGCGCGCGAGCTGCTCGTCGAGGTCACCGGCTCCGACCGCGTCCTCCGCGCCGAGCCGACCACCCAGGGCATCCGGGTCGAGCCGCTGGGCGGCGAGGCGATGGTCTGGCCGTGGTGGGAAGACCTCGCCGAGCGCTTCCTGGCCCTCGTCGACCGCCGCGCTGCAGACGGCCGCTGGCTCGATGGCGACGACCTCCGCGCCGTCTGGGACGCGATCCAGCGCTCCGCTGACACCGGCGAGGCGATCGAGCTTTCGGCGACCCTCTGAACCGCAGGAGCGGTCGTTCGCGCGAGTCCATCAGCCCGTAGGGGCAGGCGCTACTCGATCCGTTGGCCGCAACGGTGTTGGGGCGTCTGCCCTGCGGAGGACGGCGGGTACCGCTCGCTGCCTACCCGTCCCCCGCCAGGAATTTCTGCACCATCGCAAGCGCCTCGTCGGCAAACCCCTCCGTGCCGCTGTCGAGCCACCGCACCGCAGCGAAGCGCCGGAACCAGGTTGTCTGGTGTCGCACGTAGGCGTGCACCATCGTCTGCGTCTGCCGGATCGCCTCATCGAGCGTCATCGTCTCGTCGAGGACCGCCAGCGCCTCGCGGTAGCCGTGCGCGCTCATCGCTGGCGTCGCCTCCGTCACGCCGCGCTCGCGCAGCCGCGCCACCTCGTCGAGCCAGCCAGCCGCGTGCATCGCCTCGACGCGCCGGTCGATGCGCTCGTAGAGCGCCTCGCGGTCGTGACGCAGGCCGATCACCAGAAAGCGCCACGGCGGCGGCTGGCTGGCGCTTACCTCGCTCATCGGCCGGCCCAGCTTCTCGTACACCTCCAACGCCCGGATCATCCGCCGCCGGTTGTGCGCCCCGGTCCGCTTGGCCGATCTCGCGTCCACCGCAACGAGCCTTGCGTAGAGTTCGTCCGTCGGCAACGCGTCCAGTTGCGCCCGCAGTGCCTCATCTGGCGGCGCCTTCGGCGGCCGCCAGCCTTCCAGGAACGCGCGCAGGTACTGCGGTGTCCCGCCGGTGACGACCGGCGCCTTGCCGCGCGCTGCCACGTCCTCGACTGCCCGATAGGCGAGGTCGAGGAACGCGCCGAGCGAGAAGGGCTCGGTCGGCTCCAGGATGTCAACGAGGTGGTGCGGCACGCGCGCCCGTTCCGCAAGGCTCGGCTTGGCGGTCCCGATATCCATCCCTCGGTAGAAATAGCGTGAGTCGGCGTTGACGATCTCCCCGCCGACCGCCTCCGCGACCCGTAACGCCAGGTCGGTCTTGCCCGTCGCCGTCGCGCCGAGGATGACGACGACGCGCAGCCCCGGCGTCAGCTGGCGCGCGTTGTCCCCCTCCGAAGCGCTTGCTAGACTTCTCGCGCTTTGCACCATGCGCTTGCGCCCGACTCCATCCCTGATGCTCGCCCGCGCGGCTACCCCTGAAGCTGGACGTATTTGTGACACCACGCACTCGGCAACTCGTCGTCATCGGCTCGGTCGTCGTCCTCGCCGTGGCGATCGTCTTCGTCACCCAGCTCATCATCGTCCGCGCCCTCGACCGGCCCAGCGCTTCCGAGGGTCAGAGCATCTACTTCACCGTCGAGTCGGACGAATCGGTCGATTCTATCGCTGATCGGCTCAAGGACGAGGGGCTCATTCGTTCGCCGGCCTACTTCCGCTTCCGCGTCCGCATCGCCGGTCTCGGTGGCGACATCATCGCCGGCCGCTACCGGATCGACCCGGCGATGTCCACGACCCAGATCATCCGCCTGATCACCTCGCGCGACGCTGCTCTGGCCCAGGAGGCCGAGGTCCGCTTCATCGAGGGCTGGCGGACCGAGCAGTACGCCGAGGCGCTTGTCAGTGCCGGCGTGATCTCGTCCTCCGACGACTTCATCGCCGCGACTCGCGAGCAGAAGTGGAACGACGAGTTCGCCTTTCTCCACACGCGTCCAAGCGGAGTCGCGCTGGAGGGCTACCTCTTCCCCGACACCTACAACTTCCGGCTGGACTCGACCCCCGACGACGTCCTGACGACGCTCCTCACCACCTTCCAGGATCGTGTCCAGCCCGAGAGCATTACCGAGGCCGACCAGATGGGTCTCACCCTCCACCAGGTCATCACGATCGCGTCGATCGTCGAGCGCGAGGCGGTCGAGCCGGACGAGCGGGCGATCATCGCCTCCGTCTACTACAACCGCATCCGGCAGGGCATGCCGCTCCAGGCCGACCCGACCGTGCAGTACGAGCTCGGCGAGCCAGGCAACTGGTGGCCGGAGCTGACGCCTGAGGACATCCAGCAGAATGGCCGCTACAACACCTACCTGAACCCCGATCTGCCGCCGGGTCCGATCTGCAATCCCAGCCTGGCTTCGATCGAGGCGGCACTGCGGCCGGCCCAGACCGACTACCTCTACTTCGTCGCGCGTGGCGACGGCTCCCACGCCTTCGCCGTCACCGCCGAGGAGCACCAGCAGAACGTCGATGAGTACGTGAAGGGACAGTAGGCCAGTGTCGGAGCATCGCCGCGTCGGGCTGATCGGCGACCCCGTCGAGCACTCGCTCTCGCCAGCCTTCCAGCAGCCTGCCTTCGACGCGCTCGGTCTCGACATCCGCTACGAGCTCTGGCCGACGCCACTGGCGCTGCTGCCGGATCGCCTGGCCGACCTCCGCGCCGGCCGCGCCATCGGCGCGAACGTCACCGTCCCGTACAAGGAGGCCGCCTTCGCCGCGGTCGACGAGGCGAGCGATCTTGCGCGGCGGGCCGGGGCAGTCAATACGATCGTCCCGCGCGACGGTCGCCTTTACGGCGATAACACCGACATCCACGGCTTCATCGTCCCGCTCGCCGAGCGCGGCGTCCGCTTCTCGGAGATGGAGGCGATGGTGCTCGGCGCCGGCGGCGCCGCCCGTGGGATCGTCGTCGCGCTCCTCGATGCCGGCGTCCGGCGCGTCCACGTCCTCAACCGCACCGTCGAGCGCGCCGACCGCCTCGCCGTCGCTCTGGCCGACGATCGGGTCGTCTCCGCTGCGACGACCCTGGCAACTTTGCTGGCGCCCGCGGCGACACTCCTCGTTAACGCCACGTCCCTCGGCTGGCAGGGTCAGGAACTGCCGCTCGATCCGTCGGTCTTTGCGGGCCTGCCGCGCCACGCGATCGCCTATGACCTGACCTATCGTGAGACGCCGTTCCTCCGCGCCGCGCGCGACGCCCGCCTCGCCACGATCGACGGCCTGCCGATGCTCGTCCATCAGGGCGCCCGCTCGTTCGAGCTTTGGACCGGTCATGACGCGCCGACCGACGTCATGTGGTCCGCGGCCGTCGCGGCTCGCGCCGCGCGCGGCGGCTAGCGAGGCTTACGCGGCCTTCGTCTGTGCGTGCCCGTCCTTGCGGCTGAAGGACAGCGTCAGCGACTGCCCATCCTGGTCGCGCGTCTCCAGCCAGACCTTTCGGCCCCATAGACGCTCGACCCCTTCGAGCGTCTTCTCGGCGTAGCGCACGTCCAGCGCGCGGCCCGTCCACTCGTGGCGCAGTAGCCGCTCGCGGTTGCCGTTGTAGTCCGCGTCTTCGGCGCAGATGATCGGGATCCCGTAGTCCACCAGCTCGTTCGCCAGCCGGTCGCGGACCGCCTCCCAGCTCTTCTCGGTAATGACAAGCTCGTCCCCGCGTCGCTCAGCGTAATAGAGGTCCAGGTCCTCGACCAGCTCCTCCGTCAGGTAATTGCGGATGAGCGACACGTCGCACTCGCTCTCGCGGACCATGAAGAGCTGTTGCCGCCCCTCATCGCCATAGCGTTGCTCTATGTCGGTCAGGATGCGGTAGCCGAGGTAGTACGGGTTGAGCCGTCCGGGGCTTGGCTGCAGCACGCTGGAGTGCAGCTCGGCGAACGCCAGGTGCTCGTCCGTCGTCAGCTCCAGCTCGCGCATGATCTGGACGTGCCAGTAGCTCGCCCAGCCCTCGTTGATGATCTTCGTCTGCATCTGCGGCAGGAAGTAGAGCATCTCGCCACGGACGATGCCCAGCACGTCGCGCTCCCAGTCTTCGAGCGCGGGCGCTTCGCGGGCCAGGAAGAGCAGCAGGTCGCGCGTCGGCGTTCGCGGCTGCCGGCCGCCCGCCGGCGCCGGCTCGTCAGGCGCGTCCTCGTCTCGCGCCAGGGACCCGAGGGCGGCGTAGGGCGACTCGCGGGCCGGATCCAGTTCGGCACGCGACGTGCGCGCGCGCACGATCACCGCCTCGATGGCGATCGCCGCGTCCAGCACCGCCTCAACCCGCCGCTGCCCGTGCTCGAACTCGTACTGCTTGAGCCGCTGCGCGTTCAGTGAGACCGTGTCCAGCATCCGCTTCGACGTGCTGGCGAAGTAGGCGTTGTTGGCAAAGAAGTCAGTATGCCCGAGGACGTGCGCGACGACGAACTTGTTGTGCAGCAGCGTGTTGGAGTCCAGCAGGAACGCCCAGGCCGGATTCGTGTTGATCACCAGCTCGTAGATCTTGGACAGCCCATAGTCGTACATCGTCTTCTGCAACTGATACATCTTGCCGTGCGACCAGTGCGAGTAGCGTCCCGGCATCCCGTAGCTGCCGAACTCGTACATGATCGACGACGGCACGATCTCGAAATGGGTCGGATACGGGCGCAGGCCGAGCCCGGTCGCCACCGACCAGATCTCCTCGATCGACCGCTCCAGCGCGCGGTCGTCGGGGTCCTCGTAGCCTCGCATCGTGCCGCTCCTCTCAGGCAGCCGGGCCGAAGAAGCGCTGCAACGCCGGGAAAACATCCGCCTTCTCGCTGATCGTCACCCAGCTGTACTTCGGCGTGTCCAGCCGGCTGAACGTCTGCATCAGCGTGCTCGGATGTGAGAACCTGCCCTGGCGGATCTCGCCATAGCCGAACAGGTTGCAGCCGCGCACCAGGTCCTGCGCGTGCTTCAGGCACACGTCGTTGTCGCTCGGCCAGTTGTCACCGTCCGAGAAGTGGAACGGATAGATGTTCCAATCGTCGCGCGGGAACCGCTCGGCGATCAGGTCGAGCGCCAGCCGGTAAGCCGACGACGCCTTCGTCCCGCCGCTCTCGCCGCGGGTAAAGAACTCCTCCTCGGTCACCTCGCGTGCCTCGGTGTGGTGGGCGATGAAGACGATCTCGACATTGTCGTATCGCGTCCGGAGAAAGCGCACCATCCAGAAGTAGAAGGCCCGCGACACCTGCTTCTCGAACGCGCCC
>DAOKZM010000115.1:0-8760 GCA_035325665.1 Thermomicrobiales bacterium
GCCGCGATCTGCCCGGCGCTGGCGATCATCGCGTCAATCGGCCGCAGGCCGCGGCGGATGACGAGCCAGACGACGACGAGCAGCACGGCGAGGATCGCCAGGCTGCGCAGGGTGATCCCGACGAGGAGGTTGCGCGTGGTCGCATCGACGTCGGCCATCGACGCGGCGACGGCGAGGTAGCCGGCGCCGGGGACGCCCCGCAGCAGGACGCGGTAGCGCAGGCGCGAGCCATCGGCCGCGTCGACGGTGAAGATCGTGCCGGCGCGCCGTGCGAGCTCGTCTGGCGCCAACCCGGCGAGATCGGGCAGCGGGTCAGGGTCTTCGGGATAGCCGCTCGGGGAGCTATAGACGACCGTGCCGCTGGCGTCGATGAGCAAGGTCGCCGTCGCTTGGCGCCCGCCCTCGCGGTCCAGCGCACCGTCTCTGGGGCGAAGCGGGCGGATGGGGCTGTTGACGAGCGACTGGTCGATCCTGGAGATCATCCCGGCCCGCGTGCGGTTCACCGTCAGGGCGCCGCTCGCCAGGAAGGCCAGCAGCACGAAGGCGGAGATGGCGAGCAGCAGACGCGTCTTGATCGACATGCGCCGTCAGTCGGGCTCGAGGCGCACCGAGTAGCCAAAACCACGGATCGTCTGGATGAGCTTCGGCTCGCGGTCGTCGATCTTCCGGCGCAGGTAGCTGATGTAGGTCTCGACGACGTTGGCGTCGCCGTAGAAGTCGTATTGCCAGACGTTGGCCAGGATCTGGTCCTTGGACAGGACGCGGCCGGCGTTGATCAGCAAGTAGCGCAGCAGCCGGAACTCGGTCGGCGAGAGACGGACGAGCTGGCCGCCGCGCCAGACGCGATGGCCGTCCTCGTCCAGCTCGAGGTCGGCGTAGCGATGGTAGCGAGCTGGCGCCGCGGCGGGCGGGTCGGCCCGGCGGATGATCGCGCGGATGCGGGCGACCAGCTCCTCCAGGCTGAACGGCTTGGTCAGGTAGTCGTCGCCGCCGACGGTGAAGCCACGCATCTTGCTCTCGTGCTCGTCGCGGGCGGTGAGGAAGATGAGCGGCGTCCGGTCGCCGCCATCGCGGAGGCGGCGAGCGACCTCGAAGCCGTCCAGGTCGGGCAGCATGACGTCGAGGACGATCAGTCGCGGCTCGAAGGACGAGGCCTCCAGCAACGCGGCGCGGCCGGTCGCGGCCACGCGCACGTCGTAGCCGACGAAGCGCAGCGCGGTCGCGATCAGCTCGGTGATGGCCGGCTCGTCATCGACGACGAGGATACGGTCCGCCCCGGCCGCCAAACGCTCGCCCGCCTCCCGCTCGGACCATCTCTGGACGCTCACCGCTCGATGTCCTCTCCGGCGCTCTGCTGTATCCATGGTCATTAGATCACCGTTTGCTGAGAGATTGCTGTGAGATCGCTCGGAGGTTGCTGCTGTCGCAGAATCCCCATGCGGTTCCCAGCCAATCCCAAGGTGGGCGGCCTAGAGTCGGAGACAGGATCGGCGCGACGCGAGCGCCACCCCGCGACGGCACGGGCCGCGCGGCCCGTGACACGGGAACGCAGTGACGAAGGAGCACGCGGATGAGCGATCAGACACCCGAGATGTCGCCGCAGGGCGATGACGGTACGCGCCGGCATCGGCCTCGACGCCGCTGGCTGACGATCGTCAGCCTGGCGCTGGTCGTCGGCGCGCTGGCGATCGGCGGGTCAGTGGCGGCCGAGTCGGGGTCATCGACGACTGGCGAGGGGTTGCGCGAATCGTTCCTGTCGCGCCTGGCCAGCAACCTCGGCATCAGTCGCGACACGCTGGATCAGGCGATCACGACGGCCGGCAACGAGACGATCGACGAGGCCGTCAGCAACGGTGACCTGACCCAGCAGCAGGGCGACGCCCTGAAGCAGCGCGTCGCGGACGGCAACATCTTCGGCTTCGGCCAGCGCCACGGGCGAATCGGCCGGGCGCTGTTCGGCCACGGCGACGGGATGGCGACGATCGCCTCGACCCTCGGCATCACGACCGACGAGCTGCGCGCCGAGCTGCAGTCCGGCGCGACGCTGGCGGAGGTCATCACCAACCACGGCAGCACGGTCGACGCGGTGGTTCAGGCGCTGGTCGCCGAGGCGAAGGTCGATCTCGACCAGGCGGTCGCCAACGGGCGGCTGACCCAGTCGCAGGCGGACGAGATCCTCTCCGCCCTGCCCGACCGGCTGACGCAGGCGATCGAAAACGCCTCCCCCGGTTGGTACGGTCCCTGGGGTGGCCATGAGACTAACCCCAACGACGCGCCCCCCGAGCCGACGCCGCAGGCCACCCCCCCCCTCTGACACCCCCGCCAGTCACCCGCGAGGGGCCGGTTTCCGGCCCCTCGTCCGCGCCCAGCACCTGACCCTTCGGACAGGTCGCGCAGCGTCCATTGTGACGGTGCGGCGAATCTGGTCGAGGGATTATCGTTCCTGACGGTCGCACGGAGGCGCCTCCACCGGCCCCGAACGATGAAATATTCCACCATCCCCACCACCTGACGAGAGCCGGCGCGAGCCATCCGCCGGCTTTCGTCGCGCCTTGGGGACCTCACCCCCTTCCCCCTCTCCCGCGGGAGAGGGGGAAGGGGTGAGGTCAGCCCTAGTCCAGCGCCGCAAGGATCGGGCGGAACTGTTCGATGCCGGCGGCGCGGGTGACTTTCGACGCGATCTGGATGTGGGAGATGCCCTCGCGGGCGAAGCCGCGGAACGCCTCGGCGATCTCCTCGGGCGTGCCGGATAGCGGACCGGTCTTCGATGGGGCAGCGCCGGGACGCGGGTCGACCATGACGGTCGCCGTACGGGCCAGCGTGGCCGGGTCGCGGCCGGCAGCGCGGCAGGCGGCGTCGATGCGCTCGCGCAGCGGTGGGATGGCGTCGGGGTGATTCTGCCCACGGACGAGCCAGCCGTTCCAGGAGTCGGCCAGCTCGGCGGTCAGCCGCAGCATCCGCTCTCCACCGGTGCCGATCATGATCGGCAGGCCTTTCGGGCGCGGGCCGCGAGGGTGAAGCTCGCAGTTCTCGGCCGAGGAGTAGGCGCCGTTGAAGGTCACGCGTCCCTCGCGCAGCAGCGGTGCGATGATCCGCAGCGCCTCCTCGAAGCGCGAGACGCGGTGGTCGTAGGGGTAGCCGAACGCCGAGTACTCCCGCTCGTAGTAGCCAGCGCCGAGGCCGAGGATCACCCGGCCGCCGCTGATCTCGTCGACCGTGTCGGCCATCTTGGCCAGCAGGGCGGGGTTGCGAAAGCCGGCACAGGTGACGAGCGTGCCGAGCTCTGCGCGCGATGTCGTGGCCGCCAGGGCGGAAAGCAACGTCCAGCACTCCCAGATGCCGCGGGGCGGGTCGTCGGGGCCGAACTGATAGAGGAGGTGATCGACGAGCCAGAGCGAGTCGAACCCGATCTCCTCGGCGACCTGCGCGGCGGCGAGGATGTCGGACCAGCCGGGGGTCGTGCCCTCGCGGCGGCCCTCGATCTGCGGCAGGATGAACCCGATCTTCAGCGGTCGCGCCATCGCTCGTCTCCCCTTCGTCGTGCTGCGCCTGGGCCACGGTCGGGCCAGTATCGACGCACGGCCGCCATCACGCAAGCGACGGCGCACGCAACAGCGCCGGGCGACGCCCGGCGCTGGGTCGATGGCGTTGGTTGCGGGGTGTTACCCGGCTGTGATCCGGTCGAGGACCTGCTTCGGCTCGGGGAACTCACCTGTCGCCTTCTTGGAGTAGATGAGGTCGCCGCCGAGCGTGACCTCGAAGACTCCGCCACTGCTCGGGATCAACGTTACCTCGCTGATCTTGTCCGAGCGCTTGTCAAGCACCTGCTCCGCCAGACCGGCGGCTCGCTTCAGATACCCTCACGAGGTGCAGTATTCGATCGACATCGTCTTTCGATCGTCCATGCCCCGATCCCCTTCACTGTTGCGGCACGCGGGCCGCGCGGATCGCCGTTCGGTACACGATATAGCATCGGCTGTGCCGTGTGTATTCCCCTTTCGAGGGATGAGGGGCGGGAGACGCGGAACGCGGGATGCGGGATGGGTCGTGGTTGTCATGGGGCTACGGGTGGGACATGCTTAGTGGGAAGAGGGAGGTGAGAAGCGCCGATGGCTACACAGAGCTCTTTTGACATCGTCTCGAAGTTCGATCACCAGGAGATGCGCAACGCGGTAGACCAGGCGATGCGTGAGATCGGCACCCGTTACGACCTGAAGGACACGAAGACGACGATCGAGCAGGAGCAGAACCAGCTGGTCATCTCGACCGACACCGAGATGTCGCTCCGGGCGGTGCGGGATATCCTGGAGAGCAAGCTGCTGCGCCGGAACCTGTCGCTGAAGATCCTCGACTACCAAAAGGAGGAGGACGCGGCCGGCGGCCGCGTGCGCCAGGTTGCCAAGCTGCGCGAGGGGCTCAGCGACGAGTTCGCCAAGGAGCTGAGCAAGCGCATCCGCTCGGAGTTCAAGAAGGTCTCGCCGCAGATTCAGGGCGACCTCGTCCGCGTCTCCGGGAAGAACCGCGACGACCTCCAGGCGGTGATCCAGGCGCTGAAGCAGGAGGAGTTCGCGACGCCGCTGCAGTTCGTGAACTATCGCTGACCGTCGGCGGGGTCGGCGGCCGGCTCGGGCTGGCCGGCCGGCCCCGGCAGCGCCGCGCGCCGCTCGGCAGCCGCCGCCCGGATCGTGTCGATCAGGCGATGCCGCTTGCCCTCCTCTGGCCAGACGCGCTGGAACATGACCCACTGCTCGGGGAACATCGCGATGTAGCGCTCGAGGACAGCTGCCATCTGGCGCAGGCCGGCTTCGACGTCCGCCTCCTCGTCGGCGGTGCGCTGGACGACGAACGGGTCGGAGATGAAGAAGGCGTAGCGCTGCGCCCGGCCGCTGGCGTCGTCGCGGACGGCGAAGACGGGGATGATCGGCGCGCCGGTGACGCGGGACATCCGGACCGCGCCGGTCGGCAAGGTCGTCACCTCGCCGAAGAGCGCGACCGGCGCTCCGGAGTCGGTGAAGTCGCGGTCGGCGACAAAGCCGACGAAGCCGCCGCGCAGCAGTATCCGAACCATCCGCCGAATGGCTGCCGGCGAGATGTCCTCCATCGGCGCGTCCTTGCGGCTGCGTAGCCAGGTTACGGCGGCATAGACGAACTCCCCGACGGTTGGCGCGGTCAGCACGTAGGGGTTGTAGCCGCGGGTGAAGAGAGTCTGGCCGACGAAGTCGAACGCGCCGAAGTGGCCGGTCAGGATGATGCCGCCCTTGCCCTCGGCCTGGATCGACTCGATCAACGACCAGTCGTTCTCAGGCAGCCGGACGATCCGGCTGAATTCCTCCGGCGCCATGTGCGGCACGCGGCCGAGGTCCCAGAAGTTGCGGGCCGACGTGCGGAACACGCGCCGCGCCTGACGCCGCAGCGCCATCTCGCTGATCTGCCCGCGATAGACGTGGCGCAGGTTGTCGATGACTCCCAGCCGGTAGACGCGGGTGCGCCAGTAGGCGAAGTCGCCGACGCGGTCGGAGAGCCAGTAGCCGACGCGGATGGGCGTGACGCGGGTCAGGTTGGCGAACAGCCAGGCGGCGACGATACCCCAGCGCTGCTTGCGGTTCTCCGGCCGGCGTGGCGGGATGTCCGGCCTATCCAGCAGGCGCGGGCTACGCTGGCTCACTCTGCTCGGTCCGGTCGGCGGCGGCGGTGATCGGCGCGTCCGGCAAGTCCGCGCGCTCGTCGGGCTCCTTCAGGTAATACATCGCGTCGTAGATCACCGGCAGGCCGCGAATGACACACAACGCCACCGAGGCGTAGACGAGCACCCAGCCGACGGCGCGGAAGGCCTGCTGGTCGTAGAAGGTGTCGAGGAACCGGCCGTCGGCTCCTGGCAGCCGCCAGGCGACCAGCCAGGCGAGGAAGACGAAGCCGAGCGCTTTCGACCAGCCGTAGGCAGTGCGGCTGAAGCGCGAGGCGGTCAGGAACCAGGTGAGACGCGAGCGCGCCATCGTCTCATCGCCGAAGGGGGTCTTGCCCTCGGCCAGCGCGACCGAGCGCAGAACATCGACGGTAAACGAGCGGGTCAGAACGACGAGCGGCGCCCAGACGCCGACGGTCCCGAGGTGGGCAAAGACGACCCACAGCGCGTTCTCGACCACCCGGTCGCCAGCGATGTCGAGCACGGCGCCGAGCTTCGACGTCGAGCCGCGCTTGCGGGCGACCCAGCCGTCGAACCCGTCGCCAGCGAAGACGACGGCAATGATGATGCCCGCGACGAAGATCGCGACATAGCTGTCGGTGTAGAGCATCGCGATCGCGCCGAAGAGCAGCAGTACACGCCCGACGGTGATGAGATTAGCCATGTCCCCCCAACCGCCATTGACGGCCATCTGAGACCGCGCCTTGTCCGGCCAGTATAGCAATGCCCGCCGGGGGCGACGCCACTGGCTGCGGGCCGGTCAGCTTACGGCGCGGATCAGCGCGATCGCTGCGATGATCTGGACGATCGGTATCGCTGCGAGCATCAAGCGGGACAGGAAGCGGTCGACCGCAACCAGGACGGTCGCCAGCACGGTGTTGCCGACGAGGACGAGAACGGCCAGGACCGGCAACTGCCAGAGCGCCGACGGCGGCCCGACGCGGTCCACCTCGCCGAGCGCGTCCCAGTGCAGCGCGACGGGATCGGGCACGCCCTCGAGCTGGCTGAACAGGTAGGCGACCATGATCAGCGGGATGATGACCCCGACGGCGAGCAGGTTCGACGACAGCCGGTCGCCCAGGAGCTCGATGCGAAAGAGCTGGCGCCAGGCGTGGCTGAGCAGGCCGAGCTCGGTCCGCGTTGAACGGGCGGGCGCGGAGGCAGCCGGCGGGGAATGAGGCTCGCGAGCGGATGGCTCGGACCGCCGCGGCGCCGGCTCGCGCCAGGGTTCCGGCTCGGCCGGGAGGGGCATCTCGACGGGCGGCGCGCCCCCGGCGCGGCGGCGGTCGATATCGACGAGGAAGGGGATCGGCCGCTGCGGCGAAATCTCGACGCCGCCGCTCGTCGTCCGGATGCGGACTCTCCCGCGCGGCGGGAGCGTCGCCCAGGAGCGCCAGAGGCCGTCGCGACGGCGGCGCGTCCAGACGACGAGGCCGGGCCAGATCGGCTCCCAGCCGGACGATTGCGCGGGCAGGTACGGGTCGTACTCGACCTCGACGATCTCGCCGAGCGCGACGACGTGCTTGCGTCCCATCCAGCGGATGGTCAGCTGATGATTGTCGACGACGTAGTGCATCGTGCCGACGCTGCGCAGGAGCCAGGTCGTGAGCGCGGCGAGGGCGATCAGCGCCAGGATGAGGAGCCAGAGCAGCCAGAGGACTGGACCGGAGGCGGATTGCGAGCGCCAGAAGGCAACGACGACGAGCAGGAACTCGACGACGAGGAGGGCGACGCCGAAGCCGCGGCCGGCGCCGTGCGCCGCCGGCCATATGCCTGGCATGGGCTGACCCGAGCCGCGCTCGCGGCGGGCCCCGCCCTGGAGATTCGGGTCGGTCATCGGGCCATCTTCACCCTCCCGCAGCCCCACAATGCCGGCAGGGTCGATCCACCCGCGCCACGATGACGCGCACCGTACTCGACCGGCGCGGGCGGACCCCGCCCGCGCCGGTCGAGGTGGCTACGGCGTTGGAGAGGCCGGCGCGGCGGTCGACGACGGCGCCGGAGTCGGCGTCGGCGGCAACGGCGCGTCCGGCGGGGCCTGGAACGTCGTGTCGCTGGCCTGGTTCTGCTGCCGCTGCAGTGTCGTCAGCGGCACGTCCGACTCGATCTTGCTGTCGTCGCGCTGCTGCTGAATCCAATCGTTGTACGCCCGGACCTTGAGCGACTGTGCCATTTCCAGCGTCAGCGGCCGGTCCTCATCGCGCTCGAGCACCTTGATGACGTGCCAGCCGAACGACGACTGGACCGGCGCGGAGACCTGGTTTGGCTGCAGGGCAAAGGCAGCCTCCTCGAACGGCGCGACCATCACGCCGCGCGGGAACCAGCCCAGGTCGCCGCCGTTGGCGGCGGTCTGGGTGTCGGTGCTGACCTCCTGGGCGACCGCGGCGAAGTCCTCGCCGTTGTTCAGGCGGTCCTCGACCGCCTTGGCCGCGTCCTCGGTGGCGACGAGGATGTGGGCGGCGTGGATCTGCTCGGCGCGCTGTGGCACCTGGCTCTCCAGCTGCTCGCGCACCTTCGTCCGCGCCAGCTCCGGCTTGACGATCAGTCGGTCGTAGTCCGCCCGGCTCATGCCGGAGGGTTCGAGGAAGTTGGTGGTGTACTGATCGAACCGCGACTCGGCGGTCGCCCGCGCGTCATCCGGCGCGACCGTCGGCGACGGCGTCGGCGACGCCTCCGGCGAGCCGGAGGGGGCGCCCTCGGTGGTGGGCGAGCCGGCCTCGTCCGCGGCCGGCGCGGTGGTGGTCGCCTCGGGCTCCGGCGTCGTGGCGACCGTCCCGGTCGCTTCCACTGTCCCGGTCGCCTCTGGCGTCCCGGTGACCTCGCCGGTGGGAGAGGCGGCGGCAGCAGTCGCCGCGGCGTCCGCCGTCTGGGTCGCGGCGGCGGCATTGGCCTCGCTGGTGCCGGTTGCCCAGGCAGCGGCGGTCGGGTCGACCGGCGGCGTGGGCGTCGGCGAGGCGATCGGAGCCGGGGCGAACTGCTCGGTGACGAACTCGTCCATGTCCGACTGGGTGACCTGGATGCCCAGGTCGTCCATGTGCTGGAGGACGATCAGGTTGTCCACCATAGCTGAGAGGGTG
>DAOKZM010000116.1:0-972 GCA_035325665.1 Thermomicrobiales bacterium
GTTGCGGTTCATCAAGAAGGCGTGCTGGTGGTCGATGCTGGAGATGATCTTCGACCAGCTGCGCCGGCTAGTCGATTACGAGACGCTCGGCATCGGGCTGATCGACCACGAGCGGATGAGCATGGTCGCCGTCCGCCGCGACTCACTCGCCGCGCGCAATCCCAGCTCGCTCGGCAACAGCTGGCCGGTGGATCGGTCGTCGTACCTCCACCGTGAGCTCGCGGCGGGTCGCGCGCTTTACTCACCAAACGTCTACGGTGACGACCCGGCCGCCCGTGCGTTTCGCGACCGCGCCGCCGACCAGATCCAGACGACATACGCGCACGTGCGCTCGTGGCTGGCCGCGCCGCTGCTCGTGCAGAACGAGCTGATTGGCGCGCTGTTCATCTCCTCGGTCCGCGAAAACCGCTACGTGCAGCACGACATCGACCTGGTCGTCGCGACGGCCAACCAGGTCGCGGTCGCCATTCAGAACGCTCGGCTGCATCGCCAGGCGCGCTCGATGGCGGCGCTGGAGGAGCGCCAGCGTCTCGCGCGCGAGCTGCACGACTCGGTGTCGCAAGCGCTGTTCGGTATCGGACTTGGCGCGGAGACGGCGCGGGTGATGGTCGACCGGGACCCGCCGAAGGCCGTCCCGGCGATCGACTACGTGCTGCAGCTCGCGCGCGGCGGGATGGCCGAGATGCGCGCGCTGATCTTCGAGCTGCGTCCGGAGTCGCTCGATCAGGAGGGATTGGTCGCCGCGCTGGAGAAGCAGGCCGCCGCCACTCGCGCGCGCCATGCCATCGCCGTCGAGCTCGACGCTGGCCCCGAGCCCGAGCTTCCGCTGCACGTCAAGGAAGCGCTCTACCGCATCGCTCAGGAGGCGATGCACAACACGGTCAAGCATGCACGGGCGACGCGGATCGACCTGCGGGTTGCCAGCCGCAAGCGCGCGGTGACGTTGGAGGTGCGCGACGACGGGCAGGGGTT
>DAOKZM010000116.1:982-6203 GCA_035325665.1 Thermomicrobiales bacterium
GAGCGCATCACCCAACTGGGCGGCACGCTCGTACTGGAGAGCGCGCCCGGCGCGGGAACGATCGTCCGCGTCAGCGTGCCGGCCGACCGTACGCGCGGGAAGAGTGGAGAGAGCTATGCCGATCCGCGTCCTGCTGGCTGACGACCATAGCGTCGTGCGTCAGGGTCTGCGCATGTTCCTCGGGCTGGATCCCGACCTCGAGGTCGTCGGCGAGGCCGAGGACGGCGCGCAGGCGGTCGCGCTGGCGCGCGAGCTCAAGCCTGACGTCGTCGTCATGGACCTGCTGATGCCGGTCATGGACGGTATTACCGCGACCGCGACGATCCGCGCCGAGGGGCTGGACACTGAAGTACTGGCCGTGACCAGCGTGCTGGAGGACGACGCGGTCATCCGCGCTATCCGGGCCGGCGCCATCGGCTACATGCTCAAGGACATCCAGGCGGACGAGCTGTGCCGTGCCATCCACGCCGCGGCGGCCGGTCGGGTGCAGCTCTCGCCGCAGGCTGCCGCACGGCTGATGCGCGAGGTCGCAGCGCCGGATAGTCCGGAAGCCCTCACGGCGCGCGAGACCGACGTGCTGCGCCTCGTCGCCCGAGGCCTCGCCAACAAGGAGATCGCGCAGGAGCTCTCGATCGGTGAGAAGACGGTCAAGACGCACGTCAGCAGCATCCTCGCCAAGCTGGGTCTGCAATCGCGCACCCAGGCCGCGCTCCACGCCGTCCGGGTCGGCCTGATCGCCCCCGGCGAGGTCAGCGAGCGCCAGCCGTCGGGATGAGGATTTCCTGCCTCGACAGGGCATGCTCGCCGGGGTCTGAGACGCTCGACGGGTTTCTGGCTGTCAGACGCTCTCCTCGAGCGCGTCGATCTCGTCGAATATTCGGCTGGCGAGGGCCGGGTCGAGTTCGCCACGGTCGGCGAGCTCGCTCACCTTCTCCCGAAGGTCGTCGATCTTGTCCTCGATATCCTTCGGCTTTTCGCTGGCAAGACGCTCGGCGATGTCGTCAATGCGGCGCAGCAGGTCGCGCTGTGTGTTGGGCTTCCAGCGGCGGACGTCGCGGCGTCGCCGACGAGCGAGCGGAGCGTGTCCAGGTGCGATTGCGGGTCGCCGGCAGCGTCGTCGGGGACGGGTGCGGTCTCCTCCGGCGCCGGTTCGCTCGTCGGCGTCGGCTCGAGAGGAACGGCTTGCTCGGCCGATTGGGTTGGCTCGATGGTCATCGCCGCGGCAGCCTCGGTTGGTGGCACGATGGCCGTCGCGGTCGGCACGCTGGCGATCTCACTTCCGGCGTCGCCCTCCGCTGGACCGCCCCCGTCCGAGACGGCGGCGACGAGCAACGCGATCACGACCAGCGCGACCAGCGCGACCAGGGCCGCCGGCCAGCCTGGCCGCCCGCGTGCAGGCGCGTTGCCGCGCGTTCGTGTTAGTCCGCTCGACGGTGCTGGAACCGCTGCCTGGACCACGCGGGTTGCCGTGTCCGGCGCTGGCGTAGTCGCGGCGACTGGCCGGGTCGGTTGGTTGGTCTCAGCCGGCGTGCCGTCCAGCAGCGCGGCGCGCATCGCGCCTGCCGAGGGAAAGCGCTCGGCCGGCTGCTTTGCGAGAGCGCGCAGCACGACGGCGTCGAGCCAGGCGGGGATATCCGGCCGCAGGTCGGATGGCGGTTGCGGTGGTTGCTGCTGGTGCTGGGCGGCGATCGCTGCCGAGTGGTCGCCGGAGAAGGGGAACCGCCCGGCAAGCATCCGGTAGAGCAGGACGCCGGTCGTGTAGATGTCGCTGGCCGGTGTCGAGTCCTCTCCGGCCATCCGCTGACTGTCGACGGCGGCTTCGACGCGATCCCCTGCGATTGACCACAGCCGGTTCCCCATCCGCGCTGTCGCACGCGTGGGGTTGCATCGCGCGGCGAGTCTGGTACACCTTGAGGATGGACGCTGCAGCACCCCGTCGGTTCTCCGACTTCGATCCAGCCGTACCGATAGGTGAAGGGGGATCCGCGTGATCCCGACAGACGAGATGGCACAGCCCGACCACATCGACCACCAGCCCACCCAGCCGATCGAGCCGGTCAGGCCGGTGAACCGCATCCGTTCCTGGCTGCCGACCATCCGCTTCATGCTGCTGTGCGCGGCGCTCTTCTTCGGCATTCGCACGGTTGCCCCGACCTACGCGATTGAAGGCGAGAGCATGTCACCGACCTTCCACAACGGCAACCGGGTGATCCTCAACGGGGCCTACCGGTTCAAGTCGCCGCACCGGGGGGACGTCGTCGTCTTCGACCCGCCGGTCCAGAGCACCGAGCCGTACATCAAGCGTGTCATCGGTTTGGCCGGCGATCACGTTCTGATCGAGAACGGCGAGGTGACGATCAACGGCGCGCCACTCGACGAGCCGTACCTGCACGGCGTCTCGACGACCTGTTTCCACACCGCGTTCTGCGACGTCGTCGTGCCGGACGGCGCGGTCTACGTCCTCGGTGACAACCGGCCGAACAGCAGCGACTCGCGCGTGTTCGGTCCGGTCGATGAGGACGCGATCATCGGCGATGTGCTCGTGAGCATCTGGCCGCCCAACGCGATCGGGGTTGGTTCTTAGGACGCGGTCGATGCGAAGACCGGTCCGTGGAACCCGGAGACCTGCTCGTAGACCGCCTCGTAGGCCGCGCCCATGACCGGGACCGAGAAGTGTTCCTCGACGCGCGCCCGGCAGGCGGCGCGGTCGATCTCGTCGATACAGTTGACTGCGGCGACCATCTCGTCCACCGAATCGCAGATGAATCCGGTCGTGCCGTCGGCGACGACCTCCGGCACCGCGCCGTAGCGCAGCGCGACGACCGGCGTGCCGCAGGCCATCGCCTCGATCATCGCCAGGCCGAACGGCTCCGGCCATGACGAGGGGAAGATGAGCGCGGCCGCGCCGCTCAGCAGCTCCGCCTTCTGGCGGTCGTCCACCTCGCCAATGAACTCGACCAGCGGGTCGTCGAGGAGCGGTGCGAGGTGCTCCCGGTGCCACTCCCGGTCGCGAGGGTCGATCTTGGCCGCGATCTTCAGCGGCATCCCGGCTCGACGGGCCACCTCGACCGCCAGGTCAGGTCGCTTCTCGACGCTCACTCTTCCCAGAAAGGCGAGGTAATCGCCGTGCGCGCGCGATGGGTGGAAGGCCCGGCAGTCGACTGCGTTGTAGACCCGGCCGACCCATCGCAGACCGAACGGGGCCAGCGGGTCGCGCTGGCTATCACTGATCGAGACGAGTTGGACATCGGGGAAGCGACGGTAGATCAGCGGCAGTTCGGGGATGTCCAGGCGGCCGTGGAGCGTCGTCACCGTTGGCATTCGCCACTGGCGGATGAAGGGATAGGCCAGGTAATCGACGTGGTTGTGGATGACGTCGAACTCGCCGGCCAGTTCCTGGACTCGCGCCAGCATCGCGATGTGCGGGGCGATCGGGTCGGTCGTCGTCGGCGAAAGGCGGAGCGCCTCGGTTGTGCACGGTATCAGCCGTGCCGTGGTTCGCGAATCACCACTCGCGAACAGCGTGACGTCGTGTCCGCGGGCGACCAGATAGTCGGTTAGAAGCGAGACGATGCGTTCCGTGCCGCCGTACTTTCGCGGCGGCACGGCCTCGTAGAGCGGGGCAATCTGAGCGATCCGCATGGGCGATTTCTCCCCAGTCCCTGTCCTCACCGGTGGTCCGCGTGTGACCGCTAGTCACTTGCAAAACGCGTGCCTTGCTTTGATAGCTAGGAGCTTCATGTTGACGTAATGACGGTCAGGTGATCGGGGTTCGACTTGACCCGCACGCTGACGTCGTTGCGCCGGCCGGTGACGACGATGTCCACGCGCCGGCCGCCGACGCGCAGGCCGCGGACCTCGATTTCGGAGAGCCAGGCAGGCAGCCACGGGTCGAGGGCGATCTCGTTGCGCCGGGCGTCGGCGCGCAGGCCGAGCAGCGTCTCGATGATGACGTAGGACACGCCGGCCGCCCAGGCCTGCGGCGAGCAGGAGACCGGGTACGAGATCGGCACCTCGCGCGCGCCCTCGCCGCGCGGGAAGCCGCACATCAGCTCCGGCAGCCGGTTATAGCGGAAGCGGGTGGCGGCCTCGAAGAGCGCCGTCGCCAGCCACTCCAGCTCCTCGAACATCTCGTAGCGCCGCAGACCCCAGAGGATGAAGCCGTTGTCGTGCGGCCAGACCGAGCCGTTGTGGTAGCTCATCGGGTTGTAGTGCGGCATCGTGCTGGCCAGCGTCCTGACCCCCCAGCCGGAGAACATGTCGCGCTGCAGCAGCCGGTCGATCACCGTTCGGGCGCGTTCCGGCGCGATGACGCCCGCGAAGAGCAGGTGCGCCTGGTTGGATGTCAGCGACTCGACCCGCCGGCCAGCGCCGTCGATCGCTTCGGCGTAGTAGTCACGCTCGGGCAGCCAGTAGGCGCGCTCGATCCGCTCGCGCAGCGCGGCGGCGACGGCGCGGAGGCTCGTCGCTCGCTCTGGGTCGCCGTGGCGCTCGTAGGCGTCGGCGATCGCGACCCGGGCCGCGTAGGCGTATCCTTGCGGTTCGATGATGGCGATCGGCCCCGGCATTTCGCTGCCGTCGATGTGCTGGACGGAATTGTCGCTGTCCTTCCATCCTTGGTTCTGCGCGCCGCGTTCCGAATGGCGTTGGTAGTCGAGCAGCCCGTCGTCGTTGGAGTCGCCCCACCGGTCCATCCACTCCAAGGCGCGGTCCACGTTGGGGCGCAGCTCGTCGAAGAGCGCGTCGTCGCCGGTCCAGCGCAGGTAGTCGGCGACGAGCAGGACGAACAGCGGCGTCGCGTCCACAGTCCCGTAGTAGCGCGAGTGCGGCACGATGTTCCGGCGCGCCATCTCGCCGAAGCGAATCTCGTGGACGATCTTGCCCGGCTCCTCGTCGCGCCAGGGATCGACCTGGTCGCCTTGGACGCGGGCGAGGTAGCGCAGCGTCGCGGCGACGATATCCGGGTTAAATGGCAGAAGCTGGCGCGAGGCGATGATGCTGTCGCGACCGAACGGCGCGACGTACCAGGGGATGCCGGCGGCGATGATCCGGTCGCCCGTCGGCAGCGGCGTCACCAGCGTCCGCAGGTCGGACGACGAGCGGCTGATGACGGCGTTGAGCTCCTCGTTGTCGGTCCAGACGCCGGCCAGGTTCTCGCCCCAGTTCGGCGCCGGCCGGACCGCCCGCGTCAGGTCGTAGGGCTCCTCGGGCTCGCGTTCGG
>DAOKZM010000116.1:6213-7666 GCA_035325665.1 Thermomicrobiales bacterium
GGCGGCACGACGCGCGGCTCGACGGTGAAGCGCAGCGAGCCGGAGGAGCCGCTGTCGATCTCGATCAGGTGCTTGAGGATCAGGACCGGCGCCGGCAGTTGCTCGTGAACGCGGACGACCCGGTCGCGGCCGGGCAGGAGAATGCCGAGCTGCGAGATCGCGTGGTCCCAGCTCTCGCTGGCGCGGATCTCGGCGGCCGGCGGCGCGGCCTCGCACTGGATGCGGGTGACGTAGCGCGTATGCGCGACCGACTCGTACGCCAGCTCGTAGCAGTGGTCGACCGCCCGCGGGAGGTCGGGTCGGGTCGCCCGCTCCATGTAGAAGCCGCGGATGTCGAAGATGTCGCGGAAGTCGCTGGCGAAGACGACATCGAGGCGCAGCGTCACCGGGAACGGGTTGTAGTTGGTAATGGTGACGTCCTCCGAGAGGCGCCCGCCGAGCTCGCGCCGCCGGACGATCGCCAGCGTCTGCGGCAGAATCGGCGGCGACTCGTGGCCGCGGCGCGAGGCCAGCGTCTTCTCGTTGGTCAGGTAGACGGTCAGGTGGTCGATCGCGTCGGTCCCGGTGTCGAGCAGCTCCAGCGGCGAGCCGTCCAGCCGGAGCTGGAGGGTCGAGAGGTGGCGCATGTCGCGGAAGTAGAAGCCCGCCCCGAGCGTATCTGGCTCGATGTCCCCCAGGTCGTTGCAGGTGACGAACAGCTCGTCGTGCTTGAGGACGATCAGGTCGTCGTTCATCGGCATTGGCGACTCCCTTCGCTGGACCACGGCGGGGGACAATCTTCCCGGGCTGGTCTACCATGCCTGCGCCAGCGGTGATGATAGTGCGCTGGCGCGGAAACGGGGGAGGCGATGCGACCACTTACCGGCGTCTACACCATCCTCACCACGCCGTTCCAGCCCGACGGCAGCCTGGACGAACGTGGACTGCGGCGACTCGTCGACGCGTCGATCGGGGCCGGGGCCGACGGGCTGACCGCGCTCGGCGTGGCCGGCGAGGCCCACAAGCTGACCGAGGCCGAACGACGCCGCGTCGTTGAGCTGGCGATCGAGACGGTCGCCGGCCGCGTGCCGGTGGTCGTCGGCGCCAGCCGCGAGTCGACCGAGGCGACGATCGAGTCCTGCCGGGAGGCTGAGGGGGCCGGCGCTGCTGGCGTCATGATCGCGCCGCCGACGTTCGTCCAGCCTGGCCCGGCGCTCGCCCGCCACTTCGCCCGCATCAGCGAGGCCACGACGCTGCCGATCACGCTGCAGGACTTCCCGCCAGTCAACGGCGTGACGATGGCGCCGGCCGACATGGCCGCGCTGGTCGAGGCCGCGCCGTCGATCGTCACGGTCAAGCTGGAGGATCCGCCGACCCCGCAGCGCATCGCCCAACTGGTCGAGCTTCTCGGCGAGCGCGGGACGACCGTTGTCGGTGGCTCCGGCGGACTCTACCTGCTCGACGAGCTGCGGCG
>DAOKZM010000116.1:7676-8726 GCA_035325665.1 Thermomicrobiales bacterium
CTACCTGCCGCAGCGTCGCAAGATGATGCAGGCCTGGGCCGATCGGCTCGACGAGCTGCGGCGCGGGGCGTCCGGGACGATGACCGGTTTCGCCTACCCAGAGGTGCTGGTCCGCATCTGGCGCGCCTGGAGCGGCGGCGACCGTGCCGCGGCGGCTGAAGCGTATTACCGCTATCTGCCGCTGCTCGTCTTCGAGGGACAGCCGAAGCTCGGCGTCGCGATCCGCAAGGAGATCCTGCGCCGTCGCGGCCTGATCGAGACGGCGCTCGTCCGCCAGCCCGGTCCGCAGCTCGTGCCCGGCATCGCCGACGATCTGGAGGAGACGCTCGCCTGGCTGCGGATGGACGACGAGTTCCCGCCGATGGTGAATGGAGGGGATGGCTGATGACCGACCGGCCGACCGGCTACCTCTCGGCTGAGGCGGAGGGCGCTCTCCGGCGCGTCAGCACCGCGACGCTGACCTCGCAGATGCTCAAACGCGGCTTCCGGACGACGTTCATGGCCGGCGTCGCCCCGGTGCGGCCCGACCTGCGGATGGTCGGCTACGCCTTCACCCTGCGCTACGTCCCGATGCGCGAGGACCTCGACCTTGGCCCGATCGACAACCGGACGAGCGTCCAACGTCTCGCCGTCGAGTCGGTCGGCCCGGGCGACGTGCTGGTGATCGATGCCCGCGGCGACGTCGAGGCCGGCGTGCTGGGCGATATCCTGGCGACGCGGATGCGGGTGCGCGGGGCGGTCGGGCTGGTGACCGACGGCGCGCTGCGCGATGTGCCGGCCTTCCGCGATCTGGAGTGGCCGACCTACTGCCGGGCCGCCCACGCTAGCCAGAGCGCCGCCCGCCATCATCCGGCCGACCTCAACGTGCCGGTCGGCTGCGGCGGCGTGCTGGTCATGCCCGGCGACGTCGTCGTCGGCGATGCCGAGGGGATCGTCGTGCTGCCCGCCGCCGTCGCCGAGGAGGTCGCGCTGGCCGCGCTGGAGCAGGAGGAGATCGAGGCGTTCGTCCTGGAGAAGATCCAGGCCGGCGCGTCGATCCACGGCGCCTAC
>DAOKZM010000117.1:0-877 GCA_035325665.1 Thermomicrobiales bacterium
CGCCCATCTGGCCCATCGCCACCTGGATCACGCGGGTGATCGAGCGCCAGGCGGCCAGGGCGGTCGGGTCCGGCTCGCCGATGAACGCCGAGCGGCCGAAGTCGGAGCAGTAGCCGCGGTAGCGGACGCCGAGGTCGAAGGCCAGCGACATCCCGTGGGTCAACGGGCGCGGCTCGTCGCGATCGACCCAGTTGCGGGCATAGCGCTCGCCGTGGCCGTCGATGACGACGGTGGGCATGAACGAATAGCCGTCCCCGCCGTGCTTCTTGAGCTGGTAGTCGATCTCGATCGCCAGGTCGCGGTCGAGCATGCCGGGGCGGATGCTGGCGATGACGTCGGCGAACGCCGCATCGGTGATCCGCGCCGCGGCTTCCAGCCCGGCGATCTCGTCGGGATCCTTGATCGTGCGGACGCGATCGATGAACGCGTCGTCGAGCGGGACGAAGCGCGCGGCTGGCAGGGCCGACTGCAGGCTGAGCAGCGTCTGACCCCAGAGCATCTTCGGCACGCCGACGACCTGGCCGTCCAGCCCGAGCGCCCGCACCGACTCGGCCAGGAAGGCGTCAGGATCGGCGCCGTCCGGCATGACGCACACCTCGAAGGGCAACCCCTCGGCGTACTCCCGTAGCCAGCTGGGCCGCAGGACGAGGACTGGGTCGCCCTCCATCCGTAGCGCCAGGCCGGTAATCCAGTCGCCGTGCTGCCGGCCGACCTCCCAGGTCACCGGCGTCTCCAGCCCGGTGACGTACTGGAACGCCGGACCGTAGGTGAGATAGGACGCGTCGATGCCTGCTTCGCGCATCGCGTCGCGCAGCCGTTCGATGCGGGGTGTCTGGCTCATCATCTCCATGGATTGCGAACTCGCTCCTCTCGACCT
>DAOKZM010000117.1:887-8583 GCA_035325665.1 Thermomicrobiales bacterium
GCCCGCCCCCGCCGCGGGACAGTATCGACGAACCGTGGCGCGACGCAAGTCCGACCGGCCAGCCTTCTGATGTCCCGTCGCGCGGTTCCGGCCTGCCGCTGGCGCCCATATCCTCGCACGCGTGGCCCGCGACGAAGTGGGCCGCCCCGGCTATCGCTGCTGGCCTGCTGGCGGCGATGATGACCGGCGTGGCGGCCCAGTAGCCGGCCACCGATGCCTTCGAGCGCACCTGGTCGCGGACGGACCGGCCGGTCGTCGAGCACGTCGTCAGCCGGACCCGGGTGTGGCGCCCCGAGTCGATCAGCGGGCCACTGCTGGAGCAGTACGACGAGGCGCCGAGCGGCGAGCGGCTGGTCCAGTACTTCGATAAGAGCCACATGGAGGTCGCCGACCCCGGCGGCGACGCCTGGTCGCCGTGGTACGTGACCAACGGGCTGCTCGCGAAGGAGATGATCACTAGCGAGATGCAGTTTGGTGACGACGACTTCGTGAGCTGCGGTGCGGCCGAGATCCCGGTCGCCGGGGACTACGACGACCCCGACGCGCCGACCTGCGCGACCTTCGCGAACAAACTCTACGAGCCGCTCGGCTACGGCGGCGCGGTCATCGACCGGCGGCGCATCGACCGCGACGGCAACACCTGGGTCGACGACGCGGTGGGCTACAACAACGTCTACGCCGGCCACTACGTCGTCGAGACGAACCACCGGGTCGCGTCGGTCTTCTGGGACTTCATGAACGGCTTCGGGGTGGTCTACAGGGATGTGGGCTACACGCAGGGCGACCTGTTCGGCAACCCGCTCTACGCCACCGGACTGCCGATCACTGAGGCGTACTGGGCCGAGGTCAAAGTCGGCGGCGTCTACAAGGACATCCTACTCCAGTGCTTCAAGCGGCGCCGCCTGGCGTACACGCCCGACAACCCGAACGGATTCGAGGTTGAGGTCGGTAACATCGGCCTGCACTACTACATCTGGCGCTACAGTGAGCTACCGTAGCCCGCAGGGCGCGAACGTACATGGTGTACGAGCGTCGTTATCGGCTGGCAGTCGCTGGAGCGAGGCGCGTACGTACGCCTTGCTGTTACGGCAATGTGACGACTTTGTGACGCACATCACATTGTCGTGTTCCAAACCCCCTCCGTACAATCCCCGCGCGGTAGGACCTGAACGGGTCAAAGGCGCTGGCTGGGGGGTCAGCGTCACCGTAATGCATGCCGGCCCCACGACAAGGTCTTGACGCGGCCCGCCGGCATCGGCCCAGTGGAGGGGATGCTCTATTAAGCGGAGGAGAACGCTTGGTCTCCTGCTGCTCGGCGGGACGCTGTTCGTCTCGCCAATCGCCCCGGTCGTCATGCCGGGCGGAGCAGCATCGGTCCAGGCACAGGAACCCGCGCACTCGTTGACACGATCAACGACACCGTGGATATCGCTCATCGCACGCGTCTCGAACGAAGCCGGCGTGCCGGCAGATGTTCTGCGCGCGCTCGTCGCGGTCCAGTCCGACGGCAACGCGGCCGTCGCCATCGGCCAGTTCGGGGAGACTGGCCTCGCCCAGATCACGCCGGAGATGGCCGGCGTCGTCCAGATCGGCGGTGACCTGTACCGTCCCGACGTGAACCTGACCGCCGCCGCGCGCTATCTCTCGGCCGCGCGAGCGCGCTGGGGAACGTGGGATCTCGCCGTCGCCTCCTACGTCGGGATGATCGACGACACCGGCCGTGCCCCGGCCGCGCGGCACGACCGCGCGTCGTCCGCCTTCGGGATTCTGGCGCGCTACCAGCAGGCACTACACCAGCAGCTCTACGCCGAGACCACGCCGCTGACCGCGGCGACCGCGCTCGCCTACGGCCTCGAGGCGGTCGGTATGCCGTACCTGGCCGGCGGTGACGATATGGCCGACGGTGGTTTCGACTGCTCCGGCCTCGTCTACTGGTCGTACCGCATGGCGGGGGTCGAGCTGCCGCACGGGTCCGGCCCGCAATGGGACGCGACCCAGCGGATCGACCAGGCGCAACTCCAGCCGGGAGACCTCGTCTTCTTCGCCGGAACGTGGGGCTCGGGCATCTCGCACTCGGGGATCTACGCCGGCAACGGCTACTTCCTGCACTCGGTGGATTGGGGCGAGCCGGTTCAGCTAACGCCACTCAGCGACAGCTACTGGGGCGGACACCTGGCCGGGTTCGGCCGGGTGTCGTAGCGGTCGGGACGCGGGATGCGGGACGAGGGAGAGAAGAACTTAACCCGGCGCCTCTCTATCAACGCTGGGCGCGGGAGACAGGCCTGATCGCCGATCGACCCACGCCCCACGTCCCATGTCCCGACCGTCTCAGACGCGCTCGGTAAGCCAGTGGACACCGCGCTCCAGGACGTCGCGCAGGTGCTCGCGCTCGAGTGGGCCGTGGCCCTCGCGCGGGTAGACGACGAGTTCTGTCTCGACGCCGCACTCGCGCAGCGCCCGCCACATCTCGTAGGCCTGCCCGACCGGACAGATCGGGTCCTTCTCGCCGTGGAGGAAGAGGGTCGGCGTCCGCGCGTTGCGGACGTGGGCCATCGGCGAGAACTGGCCGTAGCGCCCATCCCAGCCGAACGGGTCGTCCTGGTAGAAGAGCTGGTCGAACGCCTGAATCGTGCTGCCGCCGTGGAACGAGATCCAGTTGGTGATCGACGCCCCGGCGACGGCTGCCCGAAACCGGTTGGTCTGGGTGATCGCCCACGCGGTTAGGTAGCCGCCGTAGCTCCAGCCGCCGACGCCCAGCCGCTCGGGATCGGCGATGCCCTGCTCGACGAGCATCTCGACGCCGGTGAGGATGTCGGTCAGGTCGCCGCCGCCCATGTCGCCGGCGTTCGCCTCGGCGAACGCCCTGCCCCAGCCGATGCTGCCGCGGGGGTTTGGCAGGAAGACCGCGTAGCCGGCCGCGACGAGGAGCTGGACCCAGCCCATCGAACGCGTGCCCGGGAAGTCGAAGCCCCAGACGGACGTCGGCCCGCCGTGGATCAGGACGACGGTGGGGTGCGGCGGGTGCGCTCCAGCCGGCCGCACCAGTAATCCCTGTATCCAGGTCTCGTCGAACGACTGCCAGCGCACGACCTCGGGGCGTACGAGCTCCCGCTCGGCGATCTCCGGGTTCGTTTCCGTCAGCCTCCGCCAGCTCAAGCTGTCGTCGTGTACGCGGGCAACGTAGACATCCGACGGGGCATCGGGCGCGCTGAGCACGGCGGCGACGCTCGGCGCCTCCGGATGGTCCGCGACCGACAGGATCGTGCCGTCCCAGCGGGCGATGCCGCGCTGGTCGCGCCACAGTTCGTGGTAGTGACCGTCCAGTCCGAGCCGGCCGATGGACAGCTCGCCGTCGTCGATCGCCACGCAGAGCAGCCGCTCGTCGTCCTCCCAGTGGGCGATGAGGTAGGAGCGTGGGTGTCCCTCGGTGACCTTGCGCTGTGCCCCATCGATCCCGGCGACGACGATGTCCCCGCCGGTCATGCCCTGGTCACTGAAGGTCGAAACGATGAGCGCGACACGCTGGCCGTCCGACGACCATGCCGGGAGAGTGACCTGACGCTCGCCGGCCAGCAGGGTCGTGACCGCGCCGCTGGCGAGGTCGATGCGGGCCAGCCGACCGTCGTACCAGGACCAGTTGTGCGGCGCGTCGGAGACGATCGTCGCAACCGCTGTGCCTTCCGGAGAGACGGTCAGCTCCCAGACGTGCAGGTCGCCATGCTCGATAGCCGTCCGTTCGCCGGTCGCGACATCCACGCGCCAGAGGCGGGTCAGGCGCGGCGCATCCTCGTAGACGAGCCAGTCGCGTCCGGCCTCATGCTCGGCCTCCTCGTCCTCCGGCGCCGGGTCGGGCATTGCGGCGATCAGCGACTGGCCGTCGGGCGTCCAGGCGTATGTGGAGACCCCGCCTGGGGCATCGGTAAGTCGGCGAGCCTCGCCGAGCGAGTCATCGAGCAGGAACAGCTGGCCCGGCCCCTCCGCGTCGCGGCTGCCGAGGAAGGCGAGTGCGTGGCCATCCGGCGACCAGCGCGGGGAGTAGGCGCGGGTGCCGTCGGCCGTGAGCGGCCGCGGCTCGCCGCCGCTTGCCGCGACGGCCCAGATCCGCGAGGCGGCCTTGCGGACACGGGCTGCGCTGGTGTTGTCGGCGACGACGTAGGCGACAAGGTCACCCTGCCGCCGAAGGTTGGCGTCTGACACCTGGCGCAGGTCGAGCAGGTCGTCGGTCGTCAGCCTGGTCGTCTCCGGCGTCACGGTCATGCGGTGCTCCTCTACCCAATCGGGCGTCCGGCGTCACGCGCCGGACTCTGGCACGAATCGTCGTCAGCCGCAAGGTGGCTGGCGCGATGCTGGGTGAGTGAGGCGCTGAGCGCGGATTCCGCCGGGGCGGCGCGGAAGATGACAGTATTGTCATAATCACAACCAGAGGCGACATCCGGCATCACATAACTACAGAGCATGCTCGGCGTCACGGTAGGCATGGTTCACGCGGTTCACCCGAGGCGCACGGGTCCCTGGTGGTTGGTGTCGTCGCGCGTCAGGTCCTTCGTGTGCCCAGCGATCCGCGCGCCAGCGGGATGGCTCTTCAGCGTTCTTGATTCGCGTCACACAAGGAAGAGGGTGCGCAGATGATCACTCGTCGTCGATTCCTCCAGATCGCGGCAGCCGGCGGCGCCGCACTCATCGTTCCCCCTGGCGTCTCGGGGTTGGGGCCGCGCGTTGGATTTGGCGCCTCGAACGCCCTCGGCGTCGGAACAGCCTCGGCGCAGGTCGCTGGCCCGACGCTGACCCCGCACGACATCGCCAAGTTCGTTAGCCCGCTGGTCATCCCGCCAGCGATGCCCCGGACCGCCAAGATCAAGGTGAAGGGCGGTAAGAACGTCGACTACTACGAGATCGGGGTCCGGCAGTTTCAGCAGCAGATACTGCCGGCCGACATGCCGGCGACGACGGTCTGGGGCTACGGGTCGGTGAACCATGCCGGGACGTTCAACTACCCCTCGTTCAGCATCGAGGCGAAGGCATCCACGCCGGTGCGGGTGAAGTGGATCAACCAGCTCGTCAACGCCGATGGCGCCTACCTGCCGCATCTCCTGCCGGTCGACCAGACGCTGCACTGGGCGAACCCGCCCGGCGGAGAGATGGGCCGAGACATGCATGGCGCGACTGCGGCGCCGTATGCCGGTCCGGTGCCGATCGTCACGCACATCCACGGCGCCCACGCGATGCCGGATAGCGATGGGTTCACCGAGGCGTGGTACCTGCCGGCCGCGACGAATATCCCCGTTGGACACGCAACGGTGGGATCGTACTATGACACGTTCCGGACCTCGTTCGCCGGCAGGACGGGCGTGAGCTGGGCGCCGGGGTCGGCCACGTTCCAGTACGAGAACGACCAGCCAGCGACGACGCTCTGGTACCACGACCACACGCTCGGCATGACGCGGGTGAACGTCTATGCCGGACCGGCCGGGTTCTATCTCGTACGTGGCGGGCCGAACGACCTGAAGAGCGGCGTGCTGCCCGGGCCGGGACCGGCGCTCGGCGACCCCGCCGGTCTGCGCTACTACGAGATCCCGATCGTCATCCAGGACCGCTCGTTCAACCAGGATGGATCGTTGTTCTATCCGGGCAGCCGCGAGTTCTTCGACGAGTTCGCGGGCCCATACGCGCCGGACAGCGATATCGCGCCGATCTGGAACCCGGAGTTCTTCGGCAACGCGATAGTCGTCAACGGCCGGACCTGGCCGACCCTCGACGTCGAGCCGCGCCGCTACCGATTCCGACTGCTGAACGGCTGCAACAGCCGCTTCCTGATCCTGCGACTCGACAACGGCCAGCCGTTCTGGCAGATTGGCGCCGAGGGCGGGTTCCTGCCAGCACCGGTGCAGCTGAACGACCTGCTAATGGCCCCGGCCGAGCGCGCCGACGTGATTGTCGACTTCACCGGCCTGGCGCCGGGAGCGACCGTCACGATGCTCAACCTTGGTCCCGACGAGCCATTCGGCGGCGGGCTGCCCGGCGAGGACTTCGATGCGGCCGATCCCGACACGACCGGGCTGGTGATGCGGTTCAACGTCGTCCCGCTCGTCACGCCCGACACCAGCGTGCCGCCAGGCCAGCTCGTCCTGCCGGCGCCCCCGCCGGTCGGGCCGGCGACCACCACGCGCCAGGTCTCGCTCAACGAGCTCGACTCCGCCGTGCTGGAGGGTGTAGGCCCGATGGCGGCGATGCTCGGCACACTCGACAACGGGAGCGGGACGCCGCTCGGCTGGATGGAAACCCCGACCGAGACGCCAGGGCTGGGGACGACGGAGCTGTGGGAGATCTACAACTTCACCGCCGACGCCCACCCGATCCATCTGCACCAGGTTCAGTTCCAGGTGGTCGATCGGCAAGCCCTCGTCACGGACGGAGACGGCATGGCGATCCAGCCGGCCGTGCTGGTTGGGGCGCCGATGCCGGCCCAGGCGTGGGAGACAGGTCTTAAGGACACGGTGATTGCCTACCCCGGTCAGGTCACCCGGATCGCGGCGACGTTCGACCTGGCCGGGCTCTACGTCTGGCACTGTCACATCGTCGAGCACGAGGACAACGAGATGATGCGGCCACTCGTGGTCAGCTGAGCGGAGCACAACGTCGACCGGGCGTCAGAGGCGCTGCGGCCCGGCTGCCGTGACGTATTCGGTCAGACCGGTGAGGGTCGTCAACCTGCCGTAGTCCGACTCGGGGATGTCGATGCCGAGCCGCTCGTGCAGACCGACCAGCAGGTTGAGGAAGTCGATTGAGTCGATGTCCAGCTGTTCGCGTAGGTCGATGCTCGGGTCGATAGTGGCCGGGTCTACCTCCGGCGCGATGCGGCGCAGGGAAGCCAGGATCGCGTCGTGGATGTGCTGGCGGGTATCGGTGCTCATAGTGCCTCCGGGTGCTGTAGTAGGTCTCCGACGGTCGAGATCGTCGCGGTGACGATCGGCCGGACGCCGAGCAACCCGTCCACCGCTCAGGGGAGCTCTGTAATGCGGCCGAAGCCGACCAGCGCGACCTGCGGCGGGTAGATGACGCCGTGGACGGAGGTGACGCCGAGGTCACCGAGGTTGGTCACACTAATGGTTCCGTCGCTCATCTCCGAGCTACGCAGGTGGCCGGAGCGAGCTCGGTTGACCAGGTCGAGCAGGCGTCGCATGAGCTCGTCGAGATCGAGCGTATCGGCGGCGTGGATCGCGGGGCTGACCAGTCCACCGCCGCGCACGGCGATCCCGACGCCGATGTTGACCTCGACCGCCGCCTCGAATCCATCGCGCCAGTAGCCGTTCAACTCGGGATGCTTCCGGCACGCCAGTGCGACCGCCTTGAGGAGCAGCGCTGCCGGGATGATCCGTCCGGTGATCGGGCGAGTAGCGTTTGTCGTGGCGAGCCAGTCGAGTGCCTGGCGCGTGTCGATCTCAGTCGTCAGATAGTAGTGCGGGATCTCGCGCTTGGAGCGCGCCATCGCCGCGCCCATCGCGGCGCGCATGGCGGCGATGTCCACGCGTCGCACCTCCGGCTGAACCGTGGCGATGGCGCGCTCGACGTCAACCAGCACGACCGCGCCACCCGGGCCTGTCCCCGCGATCGTTACCGGGTCGATGCCCAACTCGACCGCGCGTTGGCGGGCGGCGGGGGTGACGCGCGCGCGGCGACTGGCCGGTCCTTGCCGCGG
>DAOKZM010000118.1:0-1886 GCA_035325665.1 Thermomicrobiales bacterium
GGCGTTGCTGCATCAATCTTTTGGCTGTTTCCACGGCGATCGCCGCGTCGCGGCCGGGACGACTTGTGGAATCGGTTCCCGGTGGCGCGCTCAGCAGCTCGCCGCTTGCCGGGTCGACGACGTCGCCGACGGCGTTGAGGATGACGATTGCCGCGATGGGCGTTTCGCCGGCCATCGCGACGCCGATCCCCAGACCGCCCGCCTGAGGCGTCTGGCCGCCGAGCTTGGCGACGGTGGCCCCGGTTCCTGCTCCCACGCCGCCAGTCGTCGAGAGGTCGCTAGTCGCTGCCTGGCAGGCATCGTAGCCGTCGTCCGCCGTCGGCCTGCGGCTTGTGCCGGTCGCAAGGTCGAAGATGACGGCGCCGGCAACGATCGGGACTGGCCCGGCCGCCGTTGGGAAGCCCTGCTGTTGCTCCTCCAGGAAGCGCATCACCCCGTCCGCCGCGGCAAGCCCGAACGCGCTCCCGCCCGTCAGCAGGATTGCGTTCACGCCGCCCACCAGCCGCCCCAGACCGAGCAGATCGGTCTCGCGGGTACCGGGCGCCCCGCCACGCACGTCCGCCCAGGCGGGCGCTAGCCGGTCGAACAGAATCACCGTGCAGCCGGTCCGGTCGTCGGCGTGCGTTGTGTGGCCGACCCGAAACCACGCCTGCTCAGACATCGACGACCAGCCCGCGCGCTGCGACCCGGGTCGGCCCGGCGTACTCGGTCATCGCACGAGCGATCACCTGCTCGGCCGGACGCTCGGACCAGAGGTGCGTCAGGATCAGTTGCCGGACGTTGGCCCTTCGCGCCAGCCGGCCGGCATCCTCGGGCGTCAGGTGCGTCGGCGGCGTTGGTTCGTATGCGTCGAGCGTCGCCTCGATGAGGGCGACGTCGGCGTCCCGAAACAGCTCGACCAGCGGCGCAATGGCGCCGGTGTCGGCCGAGTAGGCGATTGAGGCGCCGGATCGGTGGTCAACGCGGATCGCCCGGCAGGGCAGCGGGTGCTGCGTGACAGCGAAGCTGAGGCGCAGGCCGCCGACCTCCAGCACGTCGTCCGGCTCGTATTCGCGGATGTCGAAGACGCGGCTCCAGAAGACGCTCGCATCCTCGTCCGACCCGCTGATCGCCGCGGCGATACCGGCCAGGTGCTCTCGGCCTTCGGTCGGCAGCCAGAGCGGTATCGGCCGACTCAACTCGCCGGGACCGTAGACCAGCCCGTAGCGGTAGGGGATCAGGTCGAGGATGTGGTCGGAGTGCCAGTGCGAGATGACGACGGCGTCGACAGCGTGGTAATCGACGTGCTCCCGAAGAGTTAGGACTGTATTCGGCCCGCAGTCGATGAGCAGCGCAGTGTCGCTGGCTTCGACGAGGTAGGACGAGCATCCCTGGCCCGGATTCGGCCAGGCGGCGGCGCCTCCGAGCACGGTCAGCCGCACGCTCACTGGTCGATAGCCTCAGGAAGCTGCTCGACAGTCAGCGACTCCAGATGGACGACGTCGTTGACCACGTGCGCGATGGACCCGCTCGTCGCCAGCTCGATGTGGGTGACGCTGCAGTTGTCGACGGTGAACTTCCGCCAGTCGTTGGGATCGTGGCCGAGCATCTGGGCGACCGCCGAGCTGATCACTCCGCCGTGGGCGACGACGACAACTCGCCGCCCCTGTTGCGCCGTGGCGATCAGGTCGAGCGTCGTCCGCACGCGGGTGTGAAACTCGCGTCGCGACTCCCCGCCGGGAAAGCGGACATCACGGCCGTTTGGATCCTGCATCTGCGCGGCGAGCTCAGGCCAGCGCTCGATTATCGCCTCCATCGCGTGGCTCTCGGCCACGCCGAAGTTCATCTCGCGCAGCCCGGCCTCGATCACCGGCTCGAGCCCGATACTACGCGAGATCGCCCGAGCC
>DAOKZM010000118.1:1896-8553 GCA_035325665.1 Thermomicrobiales bacterium
CGCGCGCTGGAGCGGGCTGGAGTACAGCGAGCCGAGGTCGCTAAGCGTGCTGATACGTTCGGCGACGAGCGCGGCCTGTCGTAGCCCGAGCTGATTCAGCGGCGTATCGGTCGCTCCGTCGAACAGCCGGGCGACGTTGGAGTCTGTCTGCCCGTGTCGGACGAGGAAGAGCTCGGTGTGTCGTATCGTCATCGCGAGGTACCTGCTCCGTTTGCGTTCGCGCCATTCGCGCCGAGGAAGAGCGGCGCCGACGGACAGCATTGTACGAGGACGCATTCCGCGCACCGCGGCCGGCGCGCCGTGCACGTCTCACGCCCGTGCCGGATCATCAGCAGGTGCGCGTCATGGGCCGCACCAGGCGGCAGCTTCGCTTCCAGCAGCGCGTGAGCCTTCTCGGCTGATGTGCCGGGTGGTATCAGGTACAGCCGAAGGGCGACCCGGTGGACGTGCGTATCGACCGGCATCGCGTCGCGGCCCAGGTTGAACATCAGAACACACGAGGCGGTCTTGGGTCCGACACCATTGAGCGTCGTCAGCCAGTTGCGCGCCTTCCCGATCTCCATCGCGCCGAGGAACGACAGGTCGTACCCACCCGTTCGTTCCCGAATCTCACGCAACACCTGCTGGATGCGCGGCGCCTTGCGGTCGGCCAGCCCGCCTCCGCGGATTGCGTCGGCGACCTCCACGACCGGCGCGTCCGCCACGGCGTCCCAGTCCGGAAAGCGCCGCTTCAGCGCGGCGAAGGAGCGTTCGGTGTTGATGTCGGACGTGTTCTGCGACAGGATCGTCGCCACCAGCCCGTCGATCGGCGGCTCGGGCGCGCCGCGTTCGGGGGATCCGTATCGCGCCCGCAGCGCAGCGACCACGTCGACGATCGGCGGGCCGTCCGGCAGGGTTTGCTCGGTTGTCTCGTCAGCGCTCATTATAGTCATTGTAGTCCCGAGCTGGAGCGCGGGCCAGCCGTGGAGCGCTTGACGCGCGAGCTGGCCAATCCGTATCATTCCTCGGATATGCCGGAGACGGCAGCGTACGTACGGAAGAACGCGCCTGTTGCAGTTGCTAGAACCCGACAACACACGATCGCGAACTCGGGGCCTCCGCCTTCAGCGGAGGCTTTTTTCTTATCAGGGAGCGGAATGACATCAATGTTGATACGCGGCGGGCGGGTGATCGACCCGGCGAACGGCGTGGACTCCGTGCTCGATGTCCGGATCGTCGGCGGGACGATCGTTGCGGTGTCTGCTGGCCTCGACCCTGCCGGCGACGAGCAGGTCATCGACGCGAGCGGTTGCCTCGTCACGCCGGGCTGGATCGACGCCCACGTCCACCTGCGCGATCCCGGGCTGACCTACAAGGAGGACTTGACTTCCGGCGCGGCGGCGGCGGCGGCCGGCGCCTTCACCCGTGTCTGCTGCATGCCGAATACGGCGCCGCCACTCGACACGCCCGGACGGGTCGCCGACATCGTCACGCGCGGCCGGCAGACTGGCATCCACATCCACCCGATCGGCACGATCTCGGTCGGCAGGGTCGGCGACTCGCTCGCGCCGCTTCGCGAGATGGCCGCGGCGGGCGCCGTCGGCTTCTCAGATGACGGCGACAGCACCCGCTCGGAGGAGGTCATGCGCGAGGCGCTACGCCTCTCGACCGAGCTGAACCTGCCGATCATGGTCCACTGCGAGGATCCGGAGTTGGCCCGCGGCGGCTCGATGCATCGTGGCGCGGTGTCGGTCGAGCTCGGCGACCCCGGCATCCCGGCCGAAGCGGAGGAGTCGTACATCGAGCGCGACCTTCGGCTCGCCGAGGAGACGGGCGGCTGGCTGCACGTCCTCCACGTCTCGACCGCGCGCGGCATCGAGCTTGTCGAGGCGGCGAGGGCGCGCGACGTGCGTGTCACCCCCGAGGTGATGCCGCATCACCTGCTGCTGACCGATGAGTGGGTGGCTGGCCGCCGTCGATTCGCGGGCGAGGCGGCGCCGGCCGGGCCGGGGGCGTCGCCGGATAGCAGGGGCAAGGGCAACCCGCCGCTGCGCCCGGAGGCAGACGCGCTTGGCCTAATCCGCGCAGTTCAACGCGGGGCGTTTGACTTCGTCGCCACCGACCACGCGCCGCATGCCGAGTGTGACAAGCCGGCCGGTCTGGCCGGCGCGGCGTTCGGGATGACCGCGTTGGAGCTTGCGTTGCCGACGATGGCGCGTCTGGTCGACCGTGGCGACCTTGACTGGCCGGCGGTGGTCGATCTTCTGACGGCGGCTCCGGCGCGGACGCTTGGTCTCCCCGGCGGCGCCATCGGCCCAGGCGATCCGGCCGACGTCGTCGTGATCGACCCGCGGCGCGAGTGGGTTGTCAGCGCTGACACGCTGCGCTCGCGCAGCAAGAACACGCCGTTGCTGGGAATGACCCTGCGCGGCCGGGCGATACTCACGATCTGCGAGGGGGAGGTGCGCCACGATGAGCGTGCGTAAGGGGGACGCCGCGGTCATCCTCGAAGATGGCCGAGTCTTCCGCGGAGTGTCCTTCGGCGCCGAACGGGACGCCGAGGGTGAGGTCGTATTCACGACCTCGATGACCGGATATCAGGAGGTCGCGACCGACCCGTCGTTCCGCGGCCAGATCGTTTGCATGACCTACCCGATCATCGGCAACTACGGCGTCACCGCCGATGACGACCAGTCGCGCCAGCCGTGGATCAGCGGCATGATCGTCCGCGACTACACCGACTGGCCGAGCAACTGGCGCTCGCAGGGGACGCTGGCCGACTACTTCAAGCGCCACGATATCCCGGCCATCTCCGGCGTCGATACTCGCGCGCTGACGCGCCATATCCGCCGCCAAGGCGCGATGCGCGGACTCCTCGTGGCGAGCATCGACGACCGGTCGCTCGACGACCTCAAGGCTCGCCCTCGAACCGCCTGGACGCCGGCCGACGCGAACGTCGTCGCTGACGTCACGACCGACGAGCCGCGCGACGTGGGCCACGGCGATCTCCACGTCGTCCTGATCGACTGTGGCGTCAAGGAGAACATCCTCGAGTCGCTCGAACGCCGCGGCGTTCGCGTCACGGTCGTCCCGTTCGACACGCCGTATGACGACATCGCCGCGCTGCATCCCGACGGCGTGTTGACCTCGCCCGGGCCGGGCGATCCCGAACAGGCCGCGCCGGCCGCTGAGACGATTCGCGCGCTGATCGACGCCCGCGTGCCATATCTCGGCGTCTGCCTCGGGCACCAGCTCCTCGCGCACGCCATCGGAGCGACGACCAGCAAGCTGAAGTACGGCCACCACGGCGGCAACCACCCGGTGCTGGATATCGGCAGCGGGCGGGTCCACATCACCTCGCAAAACCACGGCTACCAGGTAGACGCCAGCAGTGTGCCGGAGCGCGACGGCTGGCGGGTCTCCCAGATCAACCTGAACGACCGCTCGGTTGAGGGGTTGGCCCACGCGACGCTGCCGGTGTTCAGCATCCAGTACCACCCCGAGGGGGCGCCAGGCCCGCAGGATACCCAGTACGTGTTCGATCAGTTCGTCGAGCTTCTCCGCGCCGGGAAGCGCCAGAGCGAAGGGGTGACCGCGTGACCGAACGGGTCCAGCGCGTCCTCGTCATCGGGTCCGGTCCGATCGTCATCGGCCAGGCGGCCGAGTTCGACTACGCCGGCACGCAGGCTTGCCGGGCGTTGCGCGAGGAGGGCATCGAGACGATCCTCGTCAACTCCAACCCCGCCACTATCATGACCGATGAGGATGTGGCCGACGTCGTCTACGTCGAGCCGCTGATCCCTGAGGTCCTGCGCCGGGTCATCATGCGCGAGCGTCCGGACGGGCTACTGCCGACCCTCGGCGGTCAGACCGGCCTGAACCTGGCCGTCCAGCTGGCCGACCTCGGCATCCTCGACGAGTATGGCGTCAAGCTGCTCGGCACCCCGTTGTCGGCGATTCAGCATGCCGAGGACCGTGAGCTCTTCAAGCAGCTCCTGCAGGATATCGGCGAGCCGGTCATGGACAGCGTGATCGCCCACACCGTCGTTGAGGCGCGCGAGTTTGCCGAGCGGGTCGACTTCCCGCTGATCATCCGGCCGGCCTACACGCTGGGCGGAACCGGCGGCGGCATCGCGCATACGATGCGCGAGCTCGAAGAGATCGCTCAGAGCGGCATCTCAGCCAGCCCGATCCATCAGATCCTGATCGAGCGCTCGCTGCTCGGCTGGAAAGAGATCGAGTATGAGGTCATCCGCGACGGCTCGGACAACGCCATCACCGTCTGCAACATGGAGAACCTCGACCCGATGGGCGTCCACACCGGCGATTCGATCGTCGTGGCGCCCAGCCAGACGCTCTCCGATCGCGAGTATCAGATGCTGCGCGCCTCGGCGCTGAAGATCATCCGCGCGTTGGGCATCGAGGGCGGCTGCAACGTGCAGTACGCGCTCGACCCACAGTCGTTCGCCTACCAGGTCATCGAGGTGAACCCGCGCGTCAGCCGCTCGTCAGCGCTGGCCTCCAAGGCGACCGGCTACCCGATCGCTCGCGTCGCCGCCAAGATCGCCATCGGCAAGCGCCTCGACGAGATCCCCAACAGCGTCACCCAGCAGACGACGGCGGCGTTCGAGCCGGCGCTGGACTACTGCGTCGTCAAGATCCCGCGCTGGCCGTTCGATAAGTTCCGCCGCGCCGACCGTTCGCTCGGCACGCAGATGAAGGCCACCGGCGAGGTCATGGCCATCGACCGGTCGTTCGCGGCCGCGCTGCAGAAAGCGGCCCGGTCGCTGGAGAGTGACGCGCCGGACCTGCTCTGGGAGAGCCCGACCTGGGCCGAACACGAGGCCCTGCTGGACGCGATCCGGCGACCGAACGACGAGCGGCTCTGGGCGCTGGTGGCGGCGCTGCGGCGAGACGTGGCCGAGGACGAGATCGTCGCGCTGTCATCGATCGATCCGTGGTTCGTCCACGAGCTAGCCCGTATCGTCGAGATGGAACGTCGGATCGCGAGCGAGCGACTGACCGACGACCTGCTCTGGGAGGCGAAGCGCCTCGGGTTCTCGGACGAGCAGATCAGCGCCCTCGGCGGGACGTCGGAGACGGACGTCCGCGCGCAGCGCTATGCCTCCGGGATTACGCCCGTCTACAAGATGGTGGACACCTGTGCGGCCGAGTTCGAGGCCGCCACGCCGTACTACTACAGTACCTACGACGAGGAGGACGAGGCGCCGCCGCTTGAGGAGCCCAAGGCGGTCGTCATCGGGTCCGGACCAATCCGAATCGGCCAGGGGATCGAGTTCGACTACTGCAGCGTCCAGGCCGCGCACTCGCTGCGCAACGCCGGGACCGCGGCGATCATGATCAACTCCAACCCGGAGACCGTCTCGACCGACTACGACACGTCCGACCGGCTCTACTTCGAGGCGCTGGACCGCGAGTCGGTCGGCGAGGTCCTGCGCCACGAGGGTTGCGGCGACCCGGCGAACGTGCCGGTCATCCTCCAGTTCGGCGGGCAGACGGCTATCAACCTGGCCAGCCCGCTGACCGATCGTGGCGTGCCGGTGCTGGGATCGAGTGTCGATACGATCGACCTCGCCGAGGACCGCGAGCGGTTCGAGGCGTTCCTGACCCGGATCGGGATCCCACAGCCGCCTGGCGCCGCCGTGATGACGCTCGACGCGGCGATCGATGTCGCCGACCGGCTGGGCTACCCGGTCCTGGTGCGGCCATCCTACGTCCTCGGCGGGCGCGCGATGGAGGTCGTCCACTCGGCCGACTATCTGGCCCGCTATCTGGCGTCGAACGTGGACTTCCAGAGCGGCCACCCGATCCTGATCGACCGCTATCTGGAGGGTAAAGAGGTCGAGGTCGACGCGATCTGCGACGGCGCCGACGTCCTGATCCCCGGCATCATGGAGCATATCGAGCGGGCCGGCGTCCACTCCGGCGACTCCTACGCGGTCTACCCGGGGGTGAACCTGTTCCCCAGCGAGGTCGAGCGGATTGTCGAGTACTCGACGCGAATTGCGCTGGAGCTCGGCGTCATCGGTCTGGTCAACATTCAGTACGTCATCCACGCCGGCCGGATCTACGTCCTGGAGGTCAACCCGCGCGGAAGTCGGACCGTCCCGTTCCTCTCCAAGGCGACCGGCGTGCCGGTCATCGAGATTGCGACGCGGGCAATGCTGGGGATGTCGCTGAAGGACCAGGGGTATGCCGGCGGGCTCTGGCCGCGCCAGCCGCTGGTCGCGGTGAAGGCGCCGGTCTTCTCGATGGCCAAGCTGCGTGGCGTCGAGGTCAACCTCGGGCCGGAGATGAAATCGACCGGCGAGGCGATGGGCATCGACCGTGAGTTCGCCCCCGCGTTCTACAAGGCGATGCTGGCCTCCGGACTGGCGCTGAAGCCGCGTGAGGCGGTTCTGGTCAGCGTTGCCGACCGCGACAAGGCGGACACGGTCGAGATGCTGGAGAGGCTGACCTGGATGGGCTGCCGGCTCTTCGCGACCGAGGGCACCGCCGCGATGATCGAGCGCAACGGCATGCCGGTCCAGATGGTCACCAAGCGCATTGGCCAGGGACGGCCGGACATGCTTGATGTCATTCTCGACGGGACGGTCCAGGGCGTGATCAACACACCGGGGCCGGCCGATACCGAGGTCTTGGATGGCTTCCAGATCC
>DAOKZM010000119.1:0-8409 GCA_035325665.1 Thermomicrobiales bacterium
CTCGCCTGGATGGGCGTCGCTTCGCTCCGTCCGGTCGGGTTGCCGCTGCCGGCTCACATCCAGTGGTGGCCCAACCCCGCGACGCTCAGCAACTACCGCGATGTCTTCCGCGTGGTGCCGATGGCGCGCTACGCGCTCAACTCGGCGATCGTCATCCTCGCCGTCGTGCCGCTGACGCTCCTGACCACGTCTCTGGCCGGCTTCGCGATGGCGCAGCTCCCGGCGCGCCTCCGGGACCTGCTCGCCGCGGTCCTGGTCGCGGCGCTGATGGTCCCGCTGATGTCGGTCTGGCTGACGCGGTTCATGGTCTACAAGTGGCTCGGCGTGCTGGATACCCTCGGCGTGCTGATCCTGCCGGGGCTGATGGGCAGCAGCCCGCTCTATGTCCTGATCATGTTCTGGGCGTTCCGCCGCGTGCCAATCGAGTCATTCGAGGCGGCCCGGCTCGACGGCGCCAGCGCGGTGCGGATTTGGTGGAGCATCGGCGTGCCACAGGTCCGGCCCGCGCTGCTGGCGGTGACGGTGCTGTCGTTCGAACGACACTGGGGTAATTTCCTCGATCCGCTGCTGTACATCAACGACCCGCGGTGGTATACCCTGCCGGTCGCGTTGCAAGGGCTTCAGCAGTTACACCCGAGCGACTGGCCGCTGATGATGGCCGGCGCCGTGATCGTGACGATTCCGGCGGTCCTGGTGTTCGTCGCCGCTCAGCGGCACTTCCTCCGCGAATACGACGAGGGGAATCCGTTCCGGTGAGCGGCTCACCGGGCGTGTGAGAAGAAGGGAAGACGATGCGGAGATGGAGCGGCGCTGTCCTGTCGGCGCTCCTCGGCCTGTCGGTGCTGGTAGCGGCCTGTGGCGGCATTGGCGGGTCGGACACCGAGCCGATCACCTGGCAGGTCTGGGCCGACCCCGAAGAATCCGAGGTCTACCAGGCGATCGTCGACGCCTACGTCGAGGCCGAGCCGGACGCCAAGGTGACGTTGAATGCGATCCCGGACCGCAAGACGTTCCTCTCGCGCCTTTCAGCGTCCTTCGCCAGCGGCAGCCCGCCCGACGTCTTCCTGATTAACTACCGACACAACGGCCAGTTTGCGTCGAAGGGCGTGCTCGAGCCGCTCGGCCCGAAGCTGGAAGAGTCTGATGGCCCCGGCCCGGACACCTACTACGACGTCCCGATGGAGGCGTTCACCTGGGATGGCGTGCTGCAGTGCATCCCGTTCAACCAGTCCAGCCTGGTCGTCTACTACAACAAGGGTCTGTTCGAGCGGCATGGCGTGCCGCTGCCGGCGAACGACTGGACCTGGGACGACTTCGTCGCCGCAGCGAAGGCGTTGACGCTCGACACCAACGGCGACGGTTCGACCGATCTGTGGGGCGTCGGGTTCGAGCCGTCGATCATCCGCGCCGCGCCGTTCATCTGGTCGCACGGCGGCAGCCTGCTGAGCAACCCGGACGATCCGCGCAGCATCACATTCGGCAGCGAAACGACCCGCGAAGCGCTGCAGTACTTCATCGACCTGAATCTCGTCCACCACGTCGTACCGGGCGAGGCCGCCTACGCCGCCCAGGACCCGGACAGCCGCTTCATGGACGGCAGCATTGCGATGGTGCTGAACAGCCGTCGCGCGACCCCGGTCTTCCGCTCGATCGAGGCCTTCGAGTGGGACGTCGCGCCGCCGCCGGCCGACATGACCCAGGCATCGACGCTTCATAGCGACGCCTTCTGCATTCCGAAGAACGCCAAGCACAAGGATGCCGCCTGGAAGTTCGTCGAGTACGCCGTCGGCACGGAGGGACAGACGGTCGCGGCGAAGCTCGGGCGGACTGTGCCATCCCTGATCTCGGTCGCCGAATCCGATGCCTTCCTCGACCCGGGCAAGCCGCCGGCCAACAGCCAGATCTTCCTCGACCTCGGCCCGAGCCTGGTCAGCCTGCCGACGATCGCCGAGTGGCCGGAGATCGAGAAGGTCATCAATGACGAGCTCTACGTCGCATTCTTCGGAACGAAGTCGCTCGACGATGCGCTCAAGACAGCCGACGACAAGACCCGCGATATCCTGGCGCGCTGAGCCGGCCGACGGCGGACGGGAACCACGACAACGGCCACCGGCACGATTGCCGGTGGCCGTTGTCGTTACGGATGACTTTGCGCTACCCGACCGGCGGCAGCTTAGCCGCGTCGATCGCTTCGTTGAACGCTCGCACCTTGCTGCTAATCACGCCGTCAAGCGTTTCCAGGAGGTCGTCGAGCCGGATCGAGAGCTCGTCGAACACCTCGTAGCCTTGCTTGGGCGGAGCGCCATCGGCGCTGGCGACGAACTCGGTCAGCGCGTTCAGCTTCTCGAACAGCCGCGCGGGGGCCATCAGCGGGCTCTTGGTGGTCGTGTCGACCAGCTCCGTCTCGATTGCGGTCAGTGCCTCTCGCGCCTCCTTACCGGCAGACTGCACCGGCTCGGCGGCATCGGTGTCCTTGACCCGCTTCTCCCAGTCCTCGACCTGCGAGCGGATCTTGCGAATCCGCGAGACAGCCTTGTTCGTGTCGCTCAAGCGGTCGCGGATCTTCAGCAGCAGGTCCAGCTGCTCCTGGAGCGCCTCGGCCGGCGTATCGAGCCGCGGGTCGGGGACGATTTCCAGCGGCTGCTCGTACGCCGTTCCGTCGACCGTCAGCCGCACGGTGTAGTTGCCTGGCAGCACCTTCGGACCGAGCGGCTTCACCCACGGAGCGAGCTCCTGGCCCTCCAGCGTCGCGGCCGGCTCGTAGCGCATGTCCCAGTGGAAGCGGTTGATGCCGGCCGCGGTCGGGACTTTCTGGCCCTCTTCTGCCTTCTCCTGCGCGTCCGAGGGGGGCACGCTGGCGCCTTCCTCGCCCTCAACCGTCTCGGTCGCCGAGCCGCTGGTCCGGACGCCGTCCGGCTTGCTCGTGAACGCGCGGACGACATTCCCCTCACCGTCGAGGAACGTCAGCTCGGCCGCCTGCTTCGCCGCCTCTGGCAGGTAGTAGGACACAACGACGCCGTCGTAGGGGTTGGCCCCGGCATCGAGGTAGATGTTCTTCCGGGTACCGTCCGGCTGCTCGACCTGCTCGTAGGAGACGATGCTGGTGTCTGCCCACTGGTAGGCGACGTAGCCCTTCTGCGGCTTGCCGCCGAATCCCTCGTGGACGCTGAAGCGGACCTTCTTCGGCAGCCCGAAGAGCACCGCGCCGTCGCCAGCCTCGCCGGCGGCTACCTGCCGCAACGGCGTCAGGTCGTCGAGCATCCAGAACGAGCGACCGTGGGTAGCGACGGCGAGGCTGTCGCCCTTGACGATCAGGTCGTAGACAGGGGCTACCGGGAAGTTGCCACCCATCCGCTGCCAGCTCCCGCCGTCGTCGAACGAGACGTAGATGCCGGTCTCGGTGCCCGCGTAAAGCAGGCCCTTCTGCTGCTTGTCCTCCCGAATGACGCGGGTGAAGTCGTCCTCTGGGATGCCGCTGGTGATCGTCGTCCAGGTCTTACCGTAATCGGTCGTCTTGAACAGGTACGGATTCGTGTCGTCGACCTTGTAGCGAGTCGCGGCGACGTAGGCGGTCCCAGCGTCGTGCTCGGACGGGTCGATGATCGAGATCAGCGCCCACTCCGGCAGGTCCGGCGGGGTGATGTCCGTCCAGGTCTTACCGCGGTCCTTGCTGATCTTGACCAGGCCATCGTCGGTGCCGGCCCAGAGCGTGCCGGCCTCCTGCGGCGACTCCTCCAGCGCGAAGATCGTGCAGTACGCCTCGGCGCCGGTGTTGTCCTTGGTGATCGGCCCGCCCGACGGCCCGAGCTTCTCCGGGTCGTTGCGCGTGATGTCCTCCGAGACGACCTCCCAGGTCATGCCGTCGTCGGTCGAGCGGAACACCCGGTTGCCCGCGACGTAGAGCGTGTCCGTCTCGTGACGGGAGTAGAAGATCGGGTAGGTCCACTGGAAGCGGTACTTCAGATCGCCCGCCCCGGAGCCCATCCCGGCGACGTCCGGCCAGACGGTGATGTTCTTCCACTGCCCGGTGCGGCGGTCGAAGCGCACCAGCCGGCCGTTGAAGTTGCCCGAGCCGATCGCCCCGGCGACGATGATGTTTGGGTCGCTCGGCTTGATCGCGATATATCCCGATTCGCCGCCACCCGGCGCGAACCAGTCGCGCTCGTGGATCGCTCCGTCGACCGTCGCGCTCGGGACGCTGATCGCCGAGTTGTCCTGCTGCGAGCCATAGAGGCGGAACGGATAGGCGTCGTCGGTAGTGACGTGGTAGAGCTGCGCCGTCGGCTGGTTCAGGATCGTCGACCAGCTACGGCCACCGTCGTATGAGACACAGGCGCCGCCGTCGTCGCCCTTGATCATCCGGTTGGTGTCGTTCGGGTCGATCCAGACGTCGTGCTCGTCGCCATGGCGCGACGGGATCTCTTCGAACGTCTTCCCGCCGTCGATCGACTTCCAGAAGTTGTAGTTCATGACGTAGACGGTGTTCGCGTCGCGCGGGTCGGGGACGATGTGCATGTAATACCAGGCGCGCGTCCGAAGCTTGGCCTCGTCGTTGACCTTCTCCCAGGTCTCGCCGCCGTCGTCCGAGCGGAACAGCCCGCCGTTCACGGCTTCGATGAGCGCCCAGACTCGGTCGGGCTGGGCCGGCGACGAGGCGATCCCGATCTTGCCGAGGACCGCGTCGGCCGGCAGGCCCGGCTTGCGGGTCAGCTCGACCCAGGTGTCGCCGCCATCGGTCGACTTCCAGATGCCGGAGTCCTCGCCGCCAGACTTCAGCGCGTGCGGGTAGCGCTGCGCCTGCCAGATCGCCGCGTAGAGGATGCGCGGATTCGACGGATCCAGCCAGACGTCGTGCGAGCCGGCACGGTCGCTCTTGTACAACACCTTCTCCCACGTCTTGCCGCCATCGGTCGTGCGGAAGACCCCACGCTCCTCGTTCGGCCCCCAGGTGTGACCCAGGGCCGCGACGTAGACGATGTCGGGATTGGCCGGGTGGATGCGGACGCGCCCGATGTGGCGCGTGTCGGCCAGGCCAACGTTCGCCCAGGTCTTGCCGCCGTCGGTGGACTTGTAGACCCCGTCACCATGCGAGACGTTGCCCCGGATCGCCGTCTCGCCGGTCCCGGCGTAGACAAGCGCCGAAGTAGAACGTCTCGCGGTTCGACACGTCGCCAGCGACGGCGACGACGCGTCCACCGCGATGCGGTCCGACGAGCCGCCAGTCGAGCGTCTCCAACAAGCTCTCACGCACGCCCGTAGCGGGCGCCGCGGTTGCGGTCATGGGCGTCACTCTCCATTCACGCACCAGCCTCGCCGATGCGAGACTGGTGTCAGCCGATTCGCCTGCGGGCGCCTCCGCGCTCGCGGGGCTACCGTAGGACCGAGCACGTTAGACGACGACGGCATCCACGTTCTTGCCGGAAACCAGTTTGTTGAACTCCTTGACGTCCTTGCTGACGATCTGGTCGAGCGCGGCGATCTGCTCATCTACCTCGCCGGAGAGCTTCTCGAACACCTCGTAGTACTGCTTCGGCGGGCGGGTGTCGGCGTTCGAGATCATGCCCGGTAGCGCCGCGAGCTTGTCGTTGAGGCCGTTGGGGAACTGGCGCGGGTCGCTCGCCTTCGGTTGGGCCAGTGCTTCCTCGACCGGCGCGAGCTTGTCGAGCAGGGCGGCGGCGGCATCCTTGACATCCTGGTCGTCGAGCCGCTTGGCCCAGTCGTTGACCTGCATCCGGATCGAGTGGATCCGGTCCACAGCCCCGTGGGTCGCGGTGATCTTGTCGCGGATCTTCAACAGCAGGTCGTGCTGCGCCTCGAGGTCCTTCTGATTGCCACTGACGCGCGGGTCGGCCTCGACCACGAGCGGCTGCTCGAAAGTCGCGCCATCGACGTTCATCTCGACCGTGTACTCGCCCGGCACGACGACCGGACCGAGCAGCGCGTCCGGCTGAAGGCCGGTCGTGAACGCCTTGTCAATGCCGGAGACCGCCTTGGCCGACGGCAGCCGCAGGTCCCAGACGAAGCGGTTCGCGCCGGCCGCGGCCGGTGCTCTGAGCGTCTCGGCCGGCAGCAGATCGGCGACGGTATCCACCGCCTCCATGCCCTCAGCACCCTCGACTGGCTGGCCGGTGTCGGCGGGCGCCGACGCGTTGCCGGCGCTGGAGAAGCGCCGGATCGCATTGCCCTTGGCGTCCTTGATCGTGAGGGTGACGGACTTCGGCGCGTCCTTCAGCCAGTAGTGGATGATCGCGCCATCCGGCGGGTTCTTGCCGGCGTCGACGAACTGGACGTCCATCCCGCCCAGGGCGTTGGGTCGCTGCTTGCTGGTCATCGCCATGCCGCCGGCCCGGCCGTAGCTGTAGGTCTCGGCCGACGCGTCGCCAAGCCGCCCGTAGACCTTGATCCGCTTCGCGGGACGTGGCGCGAAGAGGACCGCCTTCTCGCCGGCCGTCTTCTCGTCCATCTGGTGGAGCGGTGACAGGTCGTCGAGGATCCAGAACGATCGCCCGTGCGTCGCCGCAAGCAGGTCGGTGCCCTTGACCATCAGGTCGTAGATCGGCACGACCGGCAGGTTGGACTCGAACCGCTGCCAGCTCCCGCCGTCGTCGAACGAGATGTAGATGCCCGTCTCGGTGCCGGCGTAGAGCAGACCTTTGCGGTTCGGGTCCTCACGGATGACGCGGGTGAATTCACCATCGGGAATGCCGCTGGTGATCTTCTTCCAGGTCTTGCCGTCGTCGGTGGTCTTGAACAGGTACGGCGCGAAGTCGTCGTGCTTGTAGCGCGTTGCCGCAACGTAGACGGTGGACTTGTCGTGTGGCGACGGCTCGACGATCGAGATCATCGGGCGGTCTGGCAGCGCGCTGGTCGGGATCGAGACATCGTCCCACGACTCGCCGCCGTCGCGCGAGATGTGCAGCCGGCCATCGTCCGAACCGGCCCAGAAGACACCCGGCTCGTGCGGCGACTCGAAGAAGGCGAAGATCGTCCCGTATGCCTCGGCGCCGGTGTTGTCCTTGGTGATCGGCCCGCCGGATGGTTTGAGCGTCTCGGGGTCGTTGAACGACAGGTCGGGCGAGATGACCTCCCAGCTCATGCCCTCGTCGCGCGAGCGGTGGACGACGTTCGAGGTGACGTAGAGCGTGTTCGGGTCGTGCGGCGAGAAGGCGATCGGGAAAGTCCACTGGAACCGATACTTCAGCTCCTCGGCGCCGCGGCCCATCCCCTGGACCTCCGGCCAGACGGTGACGATGCGCGTCTCCATCGTCCGCTGGTCGAAGCGCAGCAGCCGGCCATTGCCAGCGCCGGAGCCGATCGCGCCACCGTAGACGATGTTGTTGTCGTCCGGCTTGATCGCGATGTAACCCGACTCGCCGCCGCCCGGCTCGAAGTATTCCGTCTCGGTGATCGCGCCGCGCAGCGATGAGCTCGGCACCGACAGCGCCGTGTTGTCCTGCTGCGAGCCGTACAGCCGGTACGGCGTCCGGTCGTCGGTGGTCACGTGATAGAACTGCGCGGTCGGCTGGTTGTAGATCGTCGACCACGACTTGCCACCGTTGTAGCTCACGTTGGCGCCGCCGTCGTTGCCCTCGATCATCCGGCGCGGGTCCTCGGGATCGATCCAGAGGTCCTGATTGTCTCCGTGCTGGGTCGGGATCGCCGTGAACGTGTTGCCGCCGTCGATCGACTTCCAGAACTTCAGGTTGAGGATGTAGACCGTATCGCCGTCCTGCGGATCGGCGACGATATGCATGTAGTACCAGGCCCGGCGACGCAGGTCGCCCTGGTCGCAGACGCGCTGCCAGTTCGCCCCGCCGTCGTCCGACCTAAACAGCGCGCCGTCCTCCGCCTCGACCAGCGCCCAGACGCGGCCCGGCTTGGCCGAAGCTGCGACGCCGATCTTTCCCAGCACGCCGGTCGGCAGCCCCGGGTTGCGGGTGAGCTCCTGCCAGGTGTCGCCGCCGTCAGCAGTCTTGAAGATTCCGCTGTCCGGACCGCCGGAGCGCAGGGCGTGCGGGTAGCGCTGGGCGTCCCACATCGCGGCGTACAGGATGCGGGGGTTGTTCGGGTCCATGGCGAGGTCGATCGCGCCGGCCTTGTCGCTGGTATGGAGCACCAACTGCCAAGACGTGCCGCCGTCCTTCGAGCGGTAGACGCCGCGCTCGGCGTTCGGCCCCCAGACGTGGCCGAAGGCGGCGACGTAGACCAGGTCCGGGTCGCTCGGATGGACCCGGATCGTCGAAATCGAGTGCGTGTCCGTCAGGCCGACGTGCTGCCAGGACTGCCCGCCGTCGGTCGATTTGTAGACCCCGTCACCATGCGAGACGTTGCCGCGGATGCTCGTCTCGCCGGTCCCGACGTAGATCACGTTCGGGTCGGATGGCGCGACCGCGATCGCGCCGATCGCGG
>DAOKZM010000120.1:0-2339 GCA_035325665.1 Thermomicrobiales bacterium
TCTGGGCAACCGAGGCGACCGTCATCTCCTTGTCTGGCGAGCCCTTGACGCGCACCTTGCCCTCGATCATCTCCAGGTCGTCCGGCGAAGCCTCCAGCTCGCTGCCCGCGATCTCGAGGATCTGGCGGCGGGCCTCGTCGGCAGCGCGGATGACGGCCGGCCCGAGGGTGTAGGTAACCTTCGAGCCGCCACTCATGCCGGCATAGGGCGCGGTTCCGGTGTCGGCCGATTCGATTCGGACCTTGTCGATCTCGATGCCGAACGTCTCGGCGGCGAGCATCGCCATGACGGTGTTGGTGCCGGTGATGTCGGTCGAGCCGAGCTGGACGGCGGGCGGGCCGTCGGTTTGGACGCGGAGGTTTGCCGCACACGGCTCGACGCCACCCGGCCAGCCGCCGATGGCAACGCCGATCCCTCTATTCGGGCCGGTCGGGCGGTCGCGCCAGGCCGGGTGGTCGCGGATCGCCTCGAGGATCTCCTTGATCCCGATTCGCGGCCAGGGGACCCCGTTCGGCTGCAAGTCACCTTCGACCGAGCAGTTGCGCAGCCGGAACTCGAGCGGGTCCCAGCCGAGCTTCGCCGCCAGTTCGGCGCGCGCCTGCTCGATGGCGAAGGTCGCCTGCGGCGCGCCGGGCGCGCGGTAAGCGCCGTTGCCCGGCTTGTTGGTCAGCACCTCGTAGCCGACGAGGTCGAGCGCGTCGGCGCGGTAGTAGCCGCCCAGCATCAGCGCAGCGACGGTGACCGGCGTGCCGGGGTAGCAACCGGAGTCAAAGACGATCCGCGCCCGCAGGGCGGTAATGGCGCCGTCCTTCGTCCCGCCGATGGTTACGTCGGTGACCGAGCCGGGGGCCGGGTTGGCCATCGACAGCTCCTCGGAGCGGGTCATCGTGATCTTGCCCGGCACCTGGTGGCGAAGCGCTAGCCAGCCGGCCAGCGGCTCGAGCATGACCGCCTTGCCGCCGAAGCCACCGCCGACCTCCATGCCGACCACGTTGACCTGGTTCTGCGCCAGGCCGAGGACCTCGGCGGTCGTGTTGCGCGTATAGAACTGGCCCTGCGTCGTCGTGTAGACGGTCAGGTTGCCGAGCGGGTCAGGCACGGCGACCGAGGCGTGTGGCTCGAGGTACGACTGGTGGACCCAGTTCGTGATGTAGCGACGCTCGACGACGACGTCGGCGGCGGCCAGCGCGGCGTCGACGTCGCCACGCGAGAACTTCGCCGCGTTCGTGATGTTGTCCGGCAGGCGGGAGATGTCCATGTCGTCGCCGCCGGAGACGGTGGCGTGCATCTGCATCTCAGCATCATCGCCGGTTGCCGCCTTCTTGCGGACGACCGGGGCGTCGCGCTCCATCGCCGCCAGCGGGTCGATCACGGCGTCGAGCGGCGTGTAGTCCACCTCGACCAGCTCGGCGGCCTCGGCGGCGGCCGTCTCGGCCGTCGCCAGCACGACGGCGACCGGCTGGCCGTAGTAGAGCGCCTTGTCGCGGGCGAGCAGGTGGTGGTTGCGATCGGCCGGCTCGGCGCCGTCCGGGTGGACGTCGCGGCCAGTGTAGACAGCAACGACGCCGGGGACCTGGAGCGCGGCGCTCGTGTCGATCGCGCCGATCTCAGCGTGCGGATAGATGCTCGTCACCAGGCGGGCATGGAGCATCCCATGCATCTGCAGGTCATCGACGTAGCGTGTGGCGCCGGTGACCTTCTTATCCCCCTCGACGCGCTTTTGTGGCTTTCCGATGATGGCGGGCTCGGCTGTCGCGGTCATGGTCCTCCCATATTCCTGTGCCTAATAGAGTGACGCCCCGCGCTGCCGCGACGACCGATCGTGGCACGGGATGGCGGCATCGCATCTTCATGGCAAACGGACTCTGGCGTCAAGAGGCGATGCCCGCTCAGTCCTGGCGAGCCTGGTCGATATGGTAGACCACATCTCCCGCGCGCCGCTCCGGAGCGCCGTCGCTCAGGATGCGCAGGTTCTGGCGGACGGCGTAGTCGATCGCCTGCAGGGCGTCGTGGAGCTGGGCCGCCGTCTCGAACATGGTGATCGCGACCCCCTCGTGCTCGCCGGTCCGGACGAGCGAGTAGGGGTGGAATCCGCCCTGCTGCTGGAAGACCTCGCCGATCTCGCGCGCCGTCGCGTCGCTCGAGGACGTCCCCGCCTGGTTTAGCTTCCAGATTCCGATGTGCGCGTGCATCAGCCCGACATCCTCTCTTGGTCGATCCAGCGAATCACCCAACCGACGCGCCGGACGAGCGGAAACGGGATGCTCCGCGACCAGCGGTGGGCCTGAGATTCGCAGAATCCGTACCCGTCGCGCACGGGGCGCCGGAACCGGCATACG
>DAOKZM010000120.1:2349-8041 GCA_035325665.1 Thermomicrobiales bacterium
TGCATCGAGCCTCGACGACGAGACGACCTATATCGAGCAGCGGCTGGTGGCCGGAGCGATGCTGACCGGGGCGACCTCGGACGTCGATGAATCCTGCGCGGCGGCCCAAGCCGAGCAACCCGCTGGCGGCGCTGTGCGGACGGGCCGTCATCGACCGCGAAGGCGAGGACGCCGGCACGGTCGATGAGGTGATCGTCGAGTCACCCAGCCAGCCCGATAAGGACTCGGAGGAGCTCACCTCCCACTACGTCGTCATCGAGTTTGGCGGCCTACTCGGCCTGGGCCGCAGGCGCGTCGCGATTCCGGCGACCCATGTCGAGCACGAAGGGGATCTGGCGCTGCTAGGTGTCGACCGGGCGACGCTCGAGCGGGCGCCGTCGTGGGACGCGAACGCGCCATTCAGCCGCCGCGAGGAGCATCTCGTCTGCGCCTACTTCGGCACGCCCCCCTATTGGACCGACGACGCGTAGCTTTGCCCTAATGAGCCGACGCTCGCTGGCTGTGGGCGGCGAGGGTACGCTCGTCGGGCGTGGCGAAGCGCTGGGCGAGGCTGGCGAGCGGATCGCCGTGTAGCTCGACATCGTCGAGCGAGATCGGCCCCTGGCCGGCGGCGCGGAGGTAGGCGAGGTAGCGCGAGGCCACCGGATCGACCCCCATCAGCGCGCAGCCGACGACGTCCACCGCCGGAGCGTTCCAGCCGGCCGCGACCAGCCCCTGCTCGACACGCTCGCCGTCGATCGGGTCGCCGAGCTGCAAGCCGGCCAACCCATCGATGATCGCAAGGTCGATCGGCCGGGCGCGGCAGATGTCGTAGACGACCTCGGGGACGCCAGCGCGGTGGAACGCCCTGCGCGGCCGGCCGTAGAAGCGCGTCGGCGGGACGCCGAACAGGTTCTTGGCGTGCAGCGTATAAAGCCCGTCGGTGTGCGTCTTGACCGGCGTGATCGAGACGAACAGGTCGGTGTCGAGGACGACCTCGGGGATCTCCAGCGTCGAGTAGCGCAACCAGCCGGGGACATCGACGGTGCGAGTCGGCGCGAGATTGAGGTCCAGCAGCTCGACGCCGTGCTCGGCCACCAGTCGGTCGTAGCCGGCAGTCGTGAAGCAGCGGGCCGCGTCGACCATGCCGGGGCCGTCGGCGACGACGACGCGCTCGACTCGCGACGCGCGTTCGCGCAGCAGCCGCACGAATGCCTCGACGACGGAGACGTCGGTGACGATACCGCTGCCTGAGGGTCGGGGCGCGGTGAGGTTCGGCTTGATCACCACCAGCCGGCCAGCGCGGTTCGCCGGTGACGGCTCGCGGGCGGCCTCCAGCAGGTCGAACGACGGACGCGGCGCGGTGTCGATATCATCAGAAACTGGGGTTAACGCGATCTGATATGCAGTCTCCCGCCACCTCCCGCCGCTGCCAGCGGCTTGACCTGCGGCGCGTTCGCCCGCACCATACGGGGCGGTTCGATGGGGCGGACGATACCCCAGGATGCCAGAGAAAGGATACGCGCATGGGCGAGCCACTCGCGGCGGGCAACCCGGCGCCGGACTTTACGCTGCAGGCCGACGACGGCCAGAAGGTGACGCTCTCCGAGCTGCGCGGCCAGAAGGTCGTGCTGGCCTTCTACCCGGCCGACTTCAGCCCGGGCTGCCAGAACCAGATGGAGGCCTATACGAAGGACGCCGCCGAGTTCGAGGCGCACGGCGGGAGGGTGTTCGGCATCTCGGTCGACAACACCTGGTCACACAAGGCCTGGAAGGACGCCCGCGGCATCACGATCGAGCTGCTCTCCGACTTTCACCCCAAGGGTGAGGTCGCGAAGGCCTATGGGGTCTACAGCGACGAGCGTGGGACAGCCAACCGGGTCACGTTCGTGATCGACGAGCAGGGCGTGATCCGCGACGTGCAGACGGCCGAGCGCGGATCGTTTCAGAGCGTGGGAGCGCTCTGCAGCGCTCTCGACCACGCGTAGAGGATCGACCAAGAGGGAGGATGAGGACGATGGCGCATATTCGACTGCCGGATAGCGAGTACGAGACGCGGCGGAAGAAGATCCTTGAGACGATCGGCGAGCGCGGGATGACTGGGTTGGTCCTGTTCAACCCGAACAAGGTCGGCTACTTCAGCCGCTTCAGCTTCATCCAGACCGAGCGGCCGATGGCCTACGTGCTGACGGCCGACCGGTCAGGCCTGCTGATCCCGATGCTGGAGCGCGAGCACGCCGAAGAGTACGCGATGGTCGACGACATCGTGACCTACCCGGAATACCCTGGCGAGCGGCACCCGCTCGAGTTCCTCAAGGACATGCTGATCGGCATGGGGCTGCAGAACGCCGGGATCGCGGTCGACTCCGACGGCTACGGCCAGATCTACGGCTACCGCGGTCCGAAGGTTAGCGAGCTGCTGCCGGACGCGACGGTCACCAGCGTCAACGACGACATCGAGTACATGCAGATGATCAACTCCGAGGCGGAGCTGAACCTTATCCGCGAGAGCTGCAAGTGGGGCAACCTCGCCCACCACTACCTGCAAGAGTTCTGCGAGGTCGGCGTCGGCGAGACGGACATCGCCTTGCGCGCCTCGGTCAAGGCCAGCCTGGAGATGATGAACGAGCTCGGCTCGGAGTACCGGCCGATGACCTGGGGGCTGCCGGCGTCGGCCGGGTTCCGCGGCCAGGTCGGCAAGGACTCGGCGCTGCCGCACGCGATCTCCAGCAACGTCAAGCTGCAGAAGGGGGACGTCCTCGTCACCGGGGCCGGCGCGGCGGTCTGGGGCTACGGCAGCGAGCTCGAGCGCACGATGGTCATGGGCGAGCCGACCAAGGAGCAGGAGACGTACTTCAACCACATGTTCGCGCTCCAGACGCTGGCGATGGACGCGATCAAGCCAGGCATCCCCTGCTCGGCGGTGGACCAGGAGGTCATGCGCTACTTCCGCGAGCACAACCTGATGGACAACTGGCGCCACCACACCGGCCACGCCAAGTCGCAGCTGATCCATGAGGCGCCGTTCCTCGACGTCGGCGACGACCGGATCATCGAGGTCGGGATGGTCTTCACCGTCGAGCCAGGCGTCTACGTGCCCGGCTTCGCCGGCTTCCGTCACTCCGACACGGTCGCCGTCACCGAGACGGGGATCGAGATGCTGACGTTCTACCCGCGCGACCTGGAGAGCCTGACGATCGCGGTCTGAGCGATCCCGCGGCGCGAGCCGCTGATGCCACAACCCGCGGCATCAGCGGCTCGCCTTCGCCGAAGTCGTCGGAGCATCACCAGCGCGGTCGTAGTGAGATAATCGCGGGCACCGTACGGATCGATCTTCCAGCACAGTGGCGAAGGGACGGCCCAGCGATGCAGACGACGCCCGCCATCACGGTTGAGACGCTCGCCGCGATCTGTGACGCCTTCAACCAGCACGACCTTGACGCGGTCATGAGCTTCTTCGCCGACGAGTGCGTGCTTGAGATGCCCCGCGGCCCGCATCCATGGGGGCAACGCTACGAGGGGGCGGTTGCGGTGCGCGAGGGGCTTGCCGGGCGCTTCGCCGGCATCCCTGACGTGCATTACGGGGACGCCCGGCACTGGGTGTGTGGCGACTTCGGCGTCTCGGAGTGGACGCTCACCGGCGCCACCACGGCCGGCGCTCGCGTCGAGGTCTGCGGCAGCGATCACTATACCTTTAAGGACGGCAAGGTCGTCAGAAAGAACTCTTACTGGAAGATCGTCGATCCGGTCAGGGCTCGACGCATCCCGGGCGTAACACCGTCGTCGAGCCCAGGCTTCCGGCAGGAACAGGACGCGGAGGAGCGACGGTCTGTGAGCGATATCGAGGCGGCAGCGCACGCGCTGATTGAGGACTTTGGCGGCGAGGCAGCGTTCCTCGTCCACAATCTACTGACCGGCGAGGAGGCCGGCCACCGGGCCGGCGCGGTGATGCCGACCGCCTCGACGATCAAGTTGCTCGTGCTGGCGGAAGTCGTCCGTCAGGCCGAGGCGGGGCGCTTCGGGCTGGACAACCCGCTGCCGATGGTCCCCGACGACCGGACCGGCGGCTCGGGCATCCTCAAGGACCTCGCGCCGGACGTGCTGCTGTCGATCCGCGACCACGCGACGCTGATGATCGCGCTTTCGGACAACACCTCAACCCGCGCGCTCGTCCGGCTGGCCGGTCGCGAGCGGATCGAGCAGGCAGGGCGCGAGTGGGGGATGACGGACACCTCGCTGCCGTTCGACCGCGCGCCCAACGGGGACGCCCGGCAGTACGCGGCCAGCACTCCGCGCGACATCGTCCGGCTACTGCGGCTGATCGCGACCGACGCGCTCGTCTCGCCGGCCGCGTCGGCGGCCTTCCGCGACATCCTCGTCCCCCAGCAGTATCACGACCAGATCGGGCGCTACCTGCCGTATAGCCAGTATCAGCGGGTTGGGCCGGCGCACCAGGGACCGGTCGTCGTCCGCTCGAAGAGCGGGTTCATGTCCGATCCGAACGGCGCGGTGCGGGTGGACGCCGGGATTGTCGAGGTCGATGGCGTCCAACGCTATGTCCTCTGCTTGATGACCGAGCGACACCCGGAGACGAGCTTCAGCGCCGAGCACCCCGGCGCGGTGCTGAACGGTCGCATCTCGCGGCTCGTCTTCGACGCCTGGGGCGGGCAGTAGGCCGGCACGCTATTCCGTCGCACCGGGTCGCGTGACGAGGCGCATGAGGACGAAACCGACGAGGCCGGCGATGGTCGAGGCAACGAGGACGCCGGTCTTGATCGTGGCGAGGTGAACCTCATCCGTGAAAGCCAGCTCGGCAACGAAGAGCGACATCGTGAAGCCGATACCGGCGATCCAACTGACCGCATAGATATGCCGCATCGTCACCCCCTCCGGAAGAGAGGCCAGACCGAAGCGGGTCATCACCAGCGCGGTCAGTGTGATGCCGACCTGCTTGCCGATGAGGAGGCCGAGGATGACACCGAGGCCGATCGGACCGGTCAGCGCTTCGCCGATCCTCTCATCGAGCGCGACCCCAGCGTTGGCGAGCGCGAAGAGCGGCACGATCAGGAAGGCAACCCATGGGTGCAGCACGTGCTCCAGCCGCTGCATCGGCGATTGGGCCTGCTCGGTGGTCGTCTCCAGCTCGTAGAGCGCCGACTGGTGATCCTTGTTGGTCAGGATACTTGAGCCTGGGGCGGAGGCCGCCTCGAAGTCGGCCAGCAGCGAGCGCCCGCGGTTGAGAAACTCGACCGTGTCGATCCGGGTACGGGCGGGAATTGCGATCGCCATCAGTACCCCGGCAATCGTCGCGTGGACGCCCGACTTCACGAACATCAGCCACATGACGACGCCGAGGAACGCATAGGCCACGGGACGAATAACGTGGAGCCAGTTGAGGACGAAGGCTAGCGCGAGCACGGCCAGGCCGCCGAGGAGATACTCCCAGGCGACGGACTCGGTGTAAGCTAAGGCGATCACCAGCACGGCGATCAGGTCGTCGACGATCGCGAGAGCGGTCAGGAAGACCTTCAGCCCGATGGGCACGCGGCTGCCGACGATGGCGAGGACGCCGAGCGCGAAGGCGATGTCTGTCGCCATCGGCACGCCCCAGCCCCGCTCGGCGTTAGTGCCGGCGTTGAGCGCGAGATAGATCCCGGCCGGCACGACCGCGCCGCCGAACGCGGCGACGATCGGAAGCGCCGCCTGGCGCAGC
>DAOKZM010000120.1:8051-8406 GCA_035325665.1 Thermomicrobiales bacterium
CGACCAGCACCTCGCGCTTGATCTCCAGGCCGACGACGAAGAAAAAGACGACCATCAGGCCGTCGTGGATCCAGTGGCTGAGCGTCATCTCGAGGCCGTACTCGCCGGCCTGGATCGACAACTTCGACGCCCAGAGGTCAGTATAGGAGTCACGCCAGGGGGAGTTGGCCCAGATGAGCGCGACGACGGTGGCGGCAAAGAGCAGGATGCCACTCGCGGCGGCCGTGCTGGTGAACGTCCGGAACGGCGAGAGGACGCGTTCGATCCGCGGGGAAACCGGCGCGGGCACGTCCAACGGACGAGCAGCATCGCGCGTCGAGGGGACAGACCTCCTCCCAGTAGGCATCGTCGAACC
>DAOKZM010000121.1:0-3443 GCA_035325665.1 Thermomicrobiales bacterium
AGACGGTCGGCGGGTGCATGCCGAAGTCGAGCAGCCGCTTGGCGATGTCGAGCGTGCGGACGCCGTGCTCGGCCTTCTGGCGGCGGGCGGTGGCGACGAACTCGTGCATGCAGGGGCGGTCGTAGGCGATCTCGTAGCGGTCCTTGAGATTGACCATCAGGTAGTTGGCGGCGAGGACCGCGTCCTCGCTGATCCGCCGCAGCCCCTCGGCGCCGTGCATCCGGATGTAGGCGTAGGCGCGGACGTGCATGCCGAAGTTGCCGTAGAAACCATGGACCTTACCGACCGTGTGCTCGGGTGACTCGAACCCGTAGCTGCCGTCGTCGCGCTTGACGACGATCGGGTCGGGCAGGAACTGGGCGAGGTCGGCGCGGACACCGACCGGGCCGGAGCCGGGGCCGCCGCCGCCGTGCGGCGTCGAGAAGGTCTTGTGCAGGTTGAAGTGCATGATGTCCATGCCGAGGTCGGCCGGTCGGACCATGCCGAGGATGGCGTTGAAGTTGGCGCCATCGTTGTAGACCAGCCCGCCGGCCTCGTGGACGACCTTGACGATCTCCACGACGTTCTCGTCCCACAGGCCGAGCGTGTTCGGGTTGGTGATCATCAGCAGGGCGGTGTTGGGGCCGACCAGCTCGCGAAGCTTGTCGACATCGCAGTTGCCGCGCTCGTCGGACGGAACGGTGACGACCTTGAAGCCGGCCATCGCCGCGGTCGCCGGGTTGGTGCCATGGGCGGAGTCCGGGACGAGGACGGTGTCGCGGGCATGGTCGCCGCGCGACTCGTGATACGCGCGGGCGATCAGGACGCCGGTCAGCTCGCCGTGGGCGCCGGCCGCCGGCTGGAGGGTGACGGTGTCGAAGCCCGAGATCTCGGCGAGGTAGCCCCGCAGCTCCTCCATCAACTCGAGCGCGCCCTGGACCGTCTCCGGCTCCTGGAGCGGGTGGATGGCGGCGAAGCCGGGCATCCGAGCGGCGATCTCGTTGATCTTGGGGTTGTACTTCATCGTGCAGGAACCGAGCGGGTAGAAGTTGATGTCGATGGCGTGGTTCTTCTGCGACATGCGCGTGAAGTGACGAATGACGTCGATCTCGCTCACCTCGGGCAGGGCCAGCCCGTCGCGGCAGAGGTCGGCGGGAATCTCCGTCTCGGGGACGTCAACGGCCGGGACGGTCGTGCCCCGGCGTCCGGGCTTGCTCAGCTCAAAGATCAGCGGCTCTACCGCCATATTCTCCCCCACCTGACCTTCTGCCGCATGCGGATGCGGAAAACGGACGATCCGACGGTCTTGCTGGAGGCAGGATAACATCACCCAGCGACGGGCCACAACCGCGACCCGGCATCGACGGCCTTGATAGAATCGTGCATGGTCGATTGACTTGCATGCGTGCTGGCCCGGTCCGAACCCCGGCCTGCCGGGGCATCGCAGACCAATGTTCCAGGGAGTCTCCAACATGGCGAAGGCGTTCTACTACGGCGGTCAGGCGGTCATGGAAGGCGTCATGATGCGCGGCCGCTCGTCGATGGCGGTGGGGGTCCGCTCTCCGGACGGCAAGATCGTCGTCTGGGAGGAGCCGCTGAGCCCCGGGCCGGTCGTCCGCTCGGTCCGCAACATCCCGTTCGTCCGTGGCGCGGTCGTGCTGTGGGACACGATGGTGCTCGGAATGCGGGCGCTTATCTTCTCGGCCAACGTGGGACTATCAGAGGAGGGTGAGGACGGCGCGGCGGAGGAACCGGGCGCGCTGACGGGCGTATTCCTCTGGCTGACGGTCGCGCTGTCGCTGCTATTCTCGATTGGACTGTTCTTCATCACCCCGCTGGTGACGGTCGATATCCTCGCTCGCTGGATCGAGAACCACCACGTCGTCAACATCATCGAGGGCGTCCTGCGGCTGGGGCTGCTGATCGGCTACATGGTAGCGATCTCGTACATGAGCGACATCCGGCGGGTCTTCGGCTACCACGGCGCCGAGCACATGACGATCAACGCCTGGGAGCGTGGGCTGCCGGTGGACGTCGAGAACGTCCGCGAGCAGAGCCTGCGCCATGTGCGCTGCGGGACGGGTTTCCTGCTGATCGTCGTCCTCATCTCGATCCTGTTCTTCCTGACGCTGGGCCGGCCGGTCTGGTACCTGCTCTACGGCTCGCGCATCCTGCTCGTGCCGGTGATCGCCGGGGTCGCCTACGAGGTGATCCGGGCCGGCGCGGCGCACGCCAGCAACCCGATCATGCGCGCGATCCTGGCGCCGGGGATGTGGCTGCAGGGGATCACGACGCGGCAGCCGGACGACTCGATGATCGAGGTCGCGATCGCCGCGTTCCAGCGCGTGCTGGCGACCGATGAGGTCATCACCGTGTCGGAGCTGGACCCGGCCGTGGTCGAGGTCGGCTCGGACGGCCAGCCGCTGGCCGGCGCGCCGGGCGTCCTGCCAGAGTCGGCGCCGGCCGGGATCAAGATCTGAGGCAGGAGCGGCGCGGGTGAGCGAGACGACGATCGCGCGGGGCGAGGCCGGAAGCGCCGCCAGCGGCGACATCATCCGGGAGATCGAGGGGCTCGCCGAGATGGAGGAGGTCTTCCGCATCCGCGACGAGGTGTTCGTCCACGAACAGCGGCTGACCAACGACGCCCGCCACGACCCCGACCACCGCACGAGCATCCACTACCTGGCCTGGCGCGACGGCCAGCCGCTCGGCACCGGCCGGCTGACGCTGCACGGACGCGAGGCGCAGGTTGCCTGGGTGGCGGTGCGCCCCGAGGCGCGCGGCAGCGGCCTTGGCAAGGCGGTGATGGAGGCGATCATCGAGCGGGCCGACCAGGAACGCGCGGCCTACATCGTCCTCAACGCCCAGACCCACGCGATCACGTTCTACGAACAGCTCGGCTTCGAGATCGTCGGTCCGGAGTTCACGATGGGCGGGATCGGGCATCGAGTGATGATCCGCCGGTCGGGTGATCGGGACGCGGGACGCGGGACGCGGGACGCGGAGTAGGGGCGATCACGCGGGTCTGGTTCGCCGATGCACACAGAGTTGTACGGGCGTACCTGGTACGCCCGTTTCGTTTCTCCTCGCGTCCCGGCCGTCAGACCGCCGTGACGGTCTGGCCAACGTGCTCATCCGGCAGATCCGCGAGGGCGGCGAGGGGGATCGGGCGGAGCGGCGGGCGGGCGGTGATGAGGCCGACCTCCTCCGAGGTCGCGCCGGCCTTGCGGGCGACGTAGGCGCGGACAATCGGCGAGCAGATGCGGCCCTGACACATGCCCATCCCACAACGGGTGCGACGCTTGATGTCGTTGATCGACACCGCCCCTTCGGAGATGGCGGCGTCGATCGCGGCGGCCTGGACCTCCTCGCAGCGGCAGATGATCGTTTCGGGCGTGGCGAGGTCGGGCAGCGCGCCGCCGGGCGAGTAGATGGTGTTCAACACCTTGGCGATGTCACGGCGG